>CADBWU010000020.1 GCA_902798535.1 uncultured Pseudomonadota bacterium | reverse complement strand
GCAACCAGCGGTCGTTGACCGAAGGGAGCTGAGCATATGCGTACCTTGACAGGCCTTGGGGCGCGATGTGGTAAAATAAAAACATACCACATCGCGCCCCTCTATGATTTTCAAGAGAATGTACTAGACAGCAGGAGAATTTATGAAATAATTGTTATAAGTGAATGTGAAATATATTGTCCCTTATGAATTGCAAAGTTAGATTTGCTCCGAGTCCAACTGGTCTTATGCATGTTGGAAATGCGAGAATAGCTGTTATAAACCATCTGTTTTGCCGAAAAAATAGCGGAAAGTTTCTATTTCGTATAGATGACACCGATGTTCTGCGCTCTAAAAAAGAGTATGAAGATGCCATTAAATCTGATATGAACTGGCTTGGTATAGGGTATGATGAAACATTTAGACAATCGGAGCGTTTAGAGCGATACCATGAAGTAATGCAAAAACTTATTTTGGGTGGTTTTGTTTATAAATGTTTTGAAACACCAGAAGAATTGGAATACAAGCGTAAATTAGCTATTTCAAAAGGGAAACCGCCTGTTTATGATAGGGCCTCTCTAAGTTTGACTGATGCTGCAATTAAGGCTTACGAACAGGAAGGGCGCATTCCATATTGGCGGTTCAAGCTTCCGAATAAAACCGTATCCTGGAACGACCTAATACTTGGTGAAATCTCATATAATCTAAATAGCGTCAGTGATCCTGTTATAATAAAAGCTGATGGTACATTCCTATACACCTATTCATCTGTCGTTGATGACTTTGATTCCGGTATCACTCATATCATAAGAGGACAGGATCATGTCACAAACACAGCTGTGCAAATTGCTATGTTTGACGAAATATCTAAAGGGGCGTACCAGGTTAGTTTTGCCCATTTGTCACTTTTGGTTAATAAGGACGGCTCACAATTTTCCAAACGACTGGGAAGTATGAATCTTGGAGAAATACGCGCGCAAGGTGTTGATCCGATGGCGATTTTTGATCTTTTGGCTACTTTGGGTTCGTCGCTCGATACAATTCCGTTCACCAAAATTGATGATTTAATAGAGTATTTTGATATCTCAAAATTTAGTACAAATTCACCAAAATTTGATATAGCGGACATATTTAAAATTAGCCGAAAAATACTGCATTCAAGGCCTTTTTCGGAAGTTGCGCATTTAGGCATTTCTGAAAAAGCATACGAGGTTATCAAGAGTAATATCGAATCTTATAATGATTTTTCCGTTTGGGGAGAGATACTGCAAAGTGGATTTAATGCAAAATTCATTCCAGCCGCAAATGAAATCAAAGTTTTGCGGTTATTCACTCAAAAAATAGACCTGTTACCAAAATGGTCAAAGGAAGACATAGAAAACGCTTTAAAAGCTGTGAAAGCTGAGCTTAATATAACAAGCCGGGAACTATATCATCCAATACGTAAAAATCTGACCGACTTGGATAAAGGTCCTAATGTCATTGACCTTATGATATTGCTCGGCAAAGATGAAACATTGCAGCGAATGTGTAAGTATTCCTGAATGAATGGAGAGTCGCAGGATCTGTATAGCCTGCCGTTAACGAAAACCAAAATCTAGAACATTGTCCTGGATTTTGGAATAGAGGGAAAGTTGAATTTGTAGTCGTGCAGGCGGATTATCTTTAAGATTAAATTAAATATATTATCCATTAATGTAAACTTTATATATAAAAATATAGAAATCTTAATCGATACGTAATAAGTAAATTAACGGCCAAGTTAGTCGAAGTTAAAAATTTAATAATATGAAGGCGATAGGCGTGACTTTTCAGAAAAACAAGTTGTTACTCAAACGCGCCCGATATGGTATCTGCCTCTCTGCTTTTGTTATTTAATGAAAGGCTACTTTATTAGCTAATTGGCTGGCGGTGTAAAAATCATCTGGATGGGCGGTAAAGTTT
This sequence comes from uncultured Pseudomonadota bacterium, assembly GCA_902798535.1. GTDB lineage: Bacteria > Pseudomonadota > Alphaproteobacteria > RUG11792 > RUG11792 > RUG11420. The sequence continues at coordinate 14,156 of CADBWU010000020.1, read as the reverse complement.
ATGGTAGAATATATGAGTTAATTTATTGGATGGTGAGATTATGAAACGTACGTATCAACCAAGTAATCTGGTTCGCAAGAGAAGACATGGCTTTTTGAGCAGGATGGCGACTGTCGGTGGAAGAAAAGTCCTAGCCGCGAGGAGAGCCAAGGGGCGTAAGAGGCTAAGCGCTTAGCTCGTGACTCCCCAGATAATCAAAAAACGCACGATGTTCTTGAATATAATGAGGCGGGGTAGTGCTGTGAAGACGCGGGGAATGGTGTCTGTTTGTGCACGCCTTGATAATTCGTGTTCGCTTGTTGGCTATACTGCCAGCCGTAAGGTTGGGAATGCAGTGAGGCGAAATTTTGCAAAACGTCGTATGCGTGCCTTGGTTCATGAATTTAGTGATGAATTTTTGCCAGGCTATGCTTTTGTTTTTATAGCAAATGCGAGGACAGCGGAGATGAGATTTACTGAATTGAAGTCAGATTTTTATTATTCGTTCAAAAAATCCAAAAAAGAAGAGTTGCGCAGTGCTTAAGAATATTTTTATCGCATTTGTAAAATGTTATAAAGTGGTATTTTCCTGGAAGCGTCCGAGCTGTCGGTATATTCCGACTTGTTCTTCTTACGCAATAGAGGCTGTTGAAAAATATGGATTTTTAAAAGGAGTAGAGCTTTCATTCCGGAGAATACTTCGATGTCGCCCTGGCTTTAAGAAGTATGCAAATTGCGGATATGATCCAGTTCCTTAAAAAATTTTGATGGAGGACAAATGTCTTTTAATAATGATGAGAAAACAAGTTCTAAAAATTTTATAATAGCGATGATCTGCTTTATGGCGGTTATGTTTGGCTACGATTATTTCACTGGTTCCAATTCCGGAGCTGATAAAAAAGAGCAACAGCAAATTGAAGAAGTTGAAGAAGAGCAAGACGAGAAAACGGCCAAGATAATTTCAATAAAAGACGCCATGAATAGCAATACGCGGGTTATTTTAGAAAATGAACATATTTCGGGCACGATTGATTTGAATGGAGGAATAATCGATTCTGTTATTTTAAAAAAATATAAGAAAACTACCGATGAAAACAGCGAAAACGTAATGTTACTGACGCCGAAGAACACAGAAAATCAATTCTATTATGCGATATCTTATAATGACAAAACGAATCAGGAAAGTATTTCGGACACGGTTGTTTGGAAAGTTAAGGAACAAAAAGAAAAATCTCAATCGCTGGTTATAACAGCTCAGACAAAAACTGGACTGCTGATAGAGCGCACAATAACAATTGATGACGAATATTTGTGGAAAATAAAAGACAAAATATTAAATACTTCTGAGAAAGAAGTGAAGTTATCAGCTCGTTCCGAACTTGTGCGAACAAAACCTGAACATCACAATTACGCGGTTGTTCATGAGGGGCTTGTTGGATATTTCGATGATAAGGTCGATGAAATCAAGTACAAAGATGTTGAGGGGAATAAAGTTCTAAAAGATTGCAAATGGATGGGGTATACTGATTTATATTGGTTATGCTCTATTGTTAATAAAAGCAAAAAGGTTACTGTCAGCTATGATAAAGCTGATGATGATACGTATAAGATAGTAGCAAACAGACGCGGAGATATAAACTTATCACCTGAAGTTATGGTCGAATTGAACTATTCGATATTTACGGGAGCGAAAGACTATAAAGTACTAAAAAGCTATCGGGATAATGCACATTTAGACAAGTTCGAAATGGCAATCGATTTTGGATGGTTTTTCATAATAACAAAACCACTAATTCAGCTGGTCGATATTTTTTCTGATATTTTCTCAAATATGGGATTTGTGATACTGGTTTTAACCTTGCTGTTCCGAATTCTTACCTATCCGTTAATGAAAAAGTCCTTTGTTTCTATGGCTAAGATGAGAGAAGTACAACCTAAAATTGCTATGTTACAAAGGACATATGCAAATGACAAAATGCGCATGAATCAGGAGCTGATGATGTTATACAGGCGCGAAAAAATATCTCCGATGTCCGGATGCTTACCGATGTTACTACAAGCGCCGATTTTCTTTTGTTTATACAAAATCTTCTTTATCAGCATCGAAATGCGCCACGCTCCGCTGTTTGGCTGGATAAAAGATCTGTCCGCTCCGGATGGTTTATATATATTCAATCTATTCGGATTAATTAACTGGAATCCGCCGAGCTTTTTGCAGATAGGATTATGGCCAATAATAATGGGACTGACGATGTTCTTGCAACAAAAGCTGTCATCTACTGGAAAAGTTCAATCGGCGAACGAAACTAGCGAACAAAAGATGCAGAAAAATATGATGCTATTTATGCCATTGTTATTCACATATATATGCGCATCATTTCCTGTTGCTGTCGTTATTTATTGGACTATAAGCAATATTTTCAGTATAATACAACAGAGGTTGGTAAATAAGCAATTAGGAATAAGATGAGTTCTCGAATAACACTAAGAAATTTATGCTTAGTTTGTATTGTGATACTATTGCTGTTGGCACCGGATTACATATATCAGTGTATCGATGATAAATATAAGGTTTTATCTATGTGGAAGCCGTTGAAATTTGTCATTCCTCTGAGTATCGGTCTCGCTTTCAACAAGTATAGGTGGATGACATATTCGGCTGTAGCTTTTTTGTGTGTTCTGCAACTGATGCAATTCTCGGTAATGTCGTTTTTTGGAAGATATTTGATGGCATACGATTTTACTGCGCTATTTGATGAATTTAACGATATATTTCTAAGTGCAACTGGCGCATTTTCCAATCATTGGAAAGTAATACCGACTGTCTTAATTCCGTTTGGTTTGCTGTTTTGGATTTTACGCACTAATAACAAAAAGTCTATCTATGGCACTGCAATTTTAGTGATAACAGCATTTGGCATTTTTATGGTGAATTTGCAACGTAGCGTTCCTTATCCTCTTGATGGGAGAATAACTATAGATAATACACTCAAGAGTTTTTCGTTTGCTGTGCGTGATGCGTTGTCGAGCTATAATACCCCCAAATATGAAAATTATGAAATAAAGAATGTTGGTATTAAAACAGATGAACCGATAACGATTGTTTATGTGATTGGAGAAAGTGTTAATTACAAACATATGTCGCTTTTTGGTTATGAACGAGATACGACCCCGATGCTCAAAAAATTGGCGCAGTCTGAGAATTTTTACTACGTTCAGGGGATAGCTGGCGCTGTATGCACAAAAGCAGCCAATAAATTTATGATGAACGTTATATGGGAACCAAACAACGTTAAGTTAAACGCGAATGCAGAAACAAGCTTGTGTCGCTTTGCTAAAGAGAACGGATTTAAGGTGTTTTACCTTACCTCGCAGGACAACAAGATGCTGGCATCAATATGTACAGCAAAGTCGAAATATATTGACGTGACGGAAACTAGAAACACGAACGAAGCACAAGTTATCAAGAAGCGCGATGATTACATATTTGATTTGCTAGATAGTCAGGAATTTGGTGACAGGAATTTTGTAATCATTCATCAATGGTGTCCGCATGATCCTTATCCTGAGCACTATCCAGAGGGGTATGATGGACAAAAGCCGTTTAGTGGTAGTAAAGATGTCCGGATTGATGATTATGACAATATAATGCTATATGAAGATACATTTTTGTATCGGATGTTTGAACGGTTTAACAAACAGACCAATGGCAAATTTTATATAATTTTCGCTTCTGATCATAATGAGCTTTTTGATGAAGACGGATTGTGGGGGCATTCAACCTTATACCCTCTGACAGCGAATATTCCCATGCTTATCCAAAGCAATGATGCAGAATTTATGAAGAAGGTGCGGACGATATTTAAACCGACACATTATGAAATTGCACAGTTGCTAGCAAATGTTATGGGTTTTGAAGTTAAAAATCCGAACCAGAAGCAAAATATGTTTCACATAAACGGCATCGATTTTGACGGACGACATGGGTACATGGATCTCTATAAAGATCTGCAAAACAAGTCTGTTAGCTATAAGGTTCATAAGAGATGAACCTAAAATTTGTTATTTTGTTAGTTAGTCTTCTCGCGCTATTTGTAGCTCCAGATTTTATATATTCTGCTTATACCAGCACCTATGCGATAACGTCAGGATTTCGTGCCATTTTGTTCTTGATACCGCTTAGTTGCGGATTGCTTTTAAACAAATATCGCTGGCTAACTGCATTCGTATTGGTGCTGTTATGCGTTTTGCAACTAATTCAGTTTTCTAGACTGTCTTATTTCGGACGCCTGATGACGCAATTTGATTTTGATATGATTTTAGCGGAATGGCAGGATATATTGATTGGAGCACAGGACGCTTTTACGACACATTGGAAAGTCTTACCAACAGTCGTTATACCATTTATTTTGATGTGGATTGTATTGCGATTACAGCAAACCAAAAATATTTGGGGAGCTCTTGTTTTAGTGATCATGTTTCCAATTATGATACACGAACATGTTGATAATTGTATACCTTATCCAGTAGAAGGACGGCTTTCGATTTCGAATACGATAAAAAGTTTTTCCTACTATGTTGCATCCTGGTTTCAGGAATACAATCCACCAAAGTATCAAGATTATGCGATTACGAATGTCGGAATTGATACGGATGAGCCGATTACTATCGTGTATATTTTGGGAGAAAGCGTGAATATCAATCACATGTCGCTGTTTGGGTATGAAAGAGATACAACACCATTGCTCAAAAAGTTATCTGAAAGTAGCAATTTTTATTGCACAGCTGGAGTATCAGGTGCGGTGTGCACCAAGGCATCGCTAAGATTTATGACGAATATAATATATGAGCCGGATAATGTCAGACTAAATGATAATGGTAACACAAGTTTATTTAAACTTGCGAAAGAGAATGGATTTAAAACATTTTACTTGGCATCTGACCCTAAAAATATGGTGAATAGCGTTTGTAATAAAAGTTCCAGATATATCGATGTTTTGGTAACTAGAGAACACGATAAAAACCGCGTTACAGGGATGAAAGATGACTATATATTGGAGTTAGTTGATACTCAGCATTATACAAAACGCAATTTTATAGTTTTGCATCAACGCTGTATACACACGCCGTATGCTGAAAATTTTCCAAAGAATTATGAGGATAAACGGCATTTTACTAATGGAAGCAATGCAAAGATTGATGAATACGATAATGCCATGATGTACAATGACTCTTTTATAACTCGAGTGTTTGAGCGATTTAATAAGCAGACGCCAGGCAAGTTTTATATAATATGGGCATCGGATCACAGTGAAATGCTCGGGGAAAAGGGAATGTTTGGGCATAGCATAATAGAGCCCGAGGTAGCTACTGTGCCATTTTTGTTTCAGAGCAACGATGAGGAATTCATGAACAAGATACGCTCTTTAAAGGCGACTTATCCTTACGCTATCGCGAAGATGATTGCTGAGATACTGGGATTTAAGATAGAAAATCCGAATGAAGAGCAAGGAGTATTTTATGCCAACGGATTGGATTATTATGGACGGTCAGGATATATGAAAGTAACCATCCAAGATAAATCCTTAAAATTCGAGAAAGTGAGAACCAAGTGAAAAGTATAATTGCTATCAAAGATGCATTTTTTTATTCGATGAGTGGAGTGAAATATCTGCTAAAGGAACGTGCATTTTGCCAAGAGCTTATAGTTATGGCAACTTTAGCCGTAATAGAAATATTTCGTGAAACCTCTCTTGGTATGCGGTTGTATATGTTCAGTTCGTTTGTATTGATTTTATTTGCTGAGGCAGTAAATTCAGCCGTTGAGGCAACCATTGACAGAATAAGTCTTGACAAACATGAATTGTCAAAGAAAGCAAAAGATATCGCAAGTGCTGCAGTATTTATAACAATGGTACATTTTGCGATAGTGTGGATTTTATCATTTATATTGTGAGGAAGCCATGTCTGTCGATTTTGTGATACTGGCGGCTGGGAATAGTTCTCGGATGCACTCAACAACACCGAAATTTTTTCACACAATAGCTGGGAAACCAGTTATTAGATATATTATCGATGCAGTGCACGAATGTAATCCCAAAAATGTAATTGTTGTTACTCGTGAAGAAATAAGAAATTCGGAGCATTTTAAAGACGTTACAGTAGCAATACAAAGAACACCTCTGGGAACAGCGGATGCCGTCAGGTGTGCGCTCGATGAGTTATCGTCGGAATATACCATAATTCTTTGCGGAGATATGCCACTGATATCGGCTGAACATTTGATGAACTTAGCAAATACTTCTTCTGATAATGCTTTGATAGCGATGACGCTTCCTCCTGAATTTCAGCATATGCCATATGGTCGCATTGTCTTGAGTAACGGAAAATTCGAAAAGATAGTCGAGTATAAAAATGCTTCTAATGCTGAAAGGTCAATATCTTTAGCAAATACGGGGGTATACAAAATAAAAACCGATTTGCTGAAAAAATATATTCCTAAGATTGAGAAAAACGCGGTATCTGGAGAATTTTACCTTACTGATATATTTAAATTCATAAAGGATGTTGAGGTAATACAATCGCCGGAATACGAAGCATTTCATGGAATAAATACGATGCAAGATTTAGCTAAAGCCGAGGCGTTTGTGCAAAATAAATTGCGTCGAAAATTTATGGCAAGTGGAGTAAAGCTGATTGCGCCGAAAACCGTTTATTTTTCACACGATACGCTAATCGAAAATGAAGTCGTGATTGAACCAAATGTCATTATCGGAAACAATGTCAAAATAGGCTCAGGAAGCCGTATATACGCATTCTCGCACATACAGGATTGCGCCATCGATCGGAATGTTGAAATAGGCCCATTCGCTCGAATACGCGGTAATTCCAGCTTTGCTGAAGGTTCTGCTATTGGTAACTTTGTGGAAGTAAAAGGATCAAAATTCGGCGCCAAAACCAAGGCAAAGCACCTTGCATATATTGGAGACGCGACTATTGGCGAGCATACAAACATCGGCGCAGGAACTATTACGTGTAATTATGACGGAGTTGCAAAGCACAAAACAACCATTGGAAATAACGTATTTGTTGGCTCAAACTCGACACTTATCGCGCCTATCACTATTGAAGATAACTCTATCATCGGAGCGGGAAGCACGCTAAACGAAAACGTTCCCGCACAGGCGCTTGCTATTGCACGTCAAAGACAAATAAACTTTCCTCAAAAGGCCATCAATATTTGGGCAAAAAAAAGGAAAACCAGGTAATTTCCCAAACCGAAGCCAGCATTTGTAGTCCGTCTATAACACTTCTGGAAGTCTGAGTTTCCAATCTCCTTATGTGTTTGCTAGAACTCTTGCTTATTGCACTAGTGTTTCCCTGCTTTTCTGTAGAGATTTCTAGAATTTCAATGCGCTGACGGATTTTGCGTTGCTAAGCCTAAACAACTAGGTGCGCATACCAGATATACGTTCCACTGCGACTTAATTGCAAATCACCCCAAAGAAACAAACTTCTCAGGGGTGACAAACTAAATTTCATGAAACAAACACATAAACAGAAGAGCATCGGAATGAAACTCTTCTGTTTGTATCGTTAGAATCTGTAGCCGAGACCTAGTTTGATTGTGTGAGAAGTTACTTTGACCTTCTGCAATTCAGGCATTGCTTCTGCATGTAGTTTCGGCTTTGCTCCAAATTCGAAGTTATACTCTAACTTTGCGAACATTGAAGGATTGAATTCATAGCGCACGCCAGCACCAGCCAAGAACACGGCTTTTGTCGATTTCTTTTTCATCTTTTTTATTTCAGGGTGATTTACAAGCAGTTGATCCACTGTGTAAGAATTGACGCTAACAAACGGCAAATCATTCACGACTGTTGTGAATTTTGCCAATTTCACACCAAAGGTTACATATCCTTCAAACTGCGGTGTAAACAGATATCCAACCCTAGGCATTAATGCAATGTGCCATTGTTCTCTTACTTTTGCGTATTCTTCGCCAGCGATTGATGTATCGACAGCAGCGGTATCGTGCATTACGGCAGCTCCGCTATTAGCCGTTGTACCATCAGCCGCTTTTATCGTAAACCCAGTTCTATTCAGTCTACTGGTCCCAAAGATACCACCAGCATTCAATTCGACACCGATCATGACATCACTCAGCCTGAAATCATATCCAAGAACCAATTCAGCCAGGGCATTCGTCTTTTTCTTGCTCTTACTATTTTTCAGAGCCTCAACAGCTAATGCTGACCTTTTATTTGCAGCAACCGCTGTTATATTTTTGTTATTTGCGTTCATCGCGCCGATTTTCCAACCTGATGCTTCTGCACCATAAGGGTTATTATCTTTATAATCAGTTTTTGCCTCAAATGTTGCCTTAGCCTTTGTGAAAGCAACGCCCATGTTCGCTCCAACATAAAATCCACCGTTTCCGCAAGAAGCCGATGACTCTGCCGAAGACATTGCAACTGAAGCGATTAAGCCTGTTGCTAAAAGTTTTTTCATATTCATAATTCGTTCATAAAAACAACTATCTAATATCATTCTGACATAGGCTAATTCCATATGCCTAGCTTTTTTTTGCAAATTTTTTGCTCGCTACCCCCCCTGTTGCATTTTTGCAACACTTTGAGCTAGCCATAAATCTATTTGTCGCACGCTATACTGCTTTGAAACAGCTGAACTTCACCCCCAAAATTTATGCTAGAATACAATTGTCGTGATTATATTTTGACGGACGATGATGAAGCGTATATCGCAAAAGACAGTTTTATATACCCCAGAACGTGTAAAATCGAGACCATCCAGAGCTCATAAAATTGCGATGCAATTGAAAGAATGTTTTTCTCTTGCATTGTCTAGAGGTGATTTTCCAATCTTGCCAAATCACGAAGAAGAATCGCGATTACCAACTCCAGTGACGATAACGTACATAGATCTTTCCCCAGATTTACGAAGTGCTATGATCTATTTTATTCCACTTGGCGGATTAAAGAAAGAGGAAACAACAAAGTTTTTTGAACTACAAAGACATTATTTTAAGGAATTAATAGCAAAAAAAATGAAAATGCGATTTATCCCAGAACTTAATTTTAAATTTGATACTTCATTTGAATATTCGGAACGCATAGATAGTTTGTTGCATAATGCCAATTCAAAACTCTGAGTATATATTAAATTACGGCCCTCATCATCCTTCGACTCACGGGATAATGCGGTTGGTCTTAAATCTTCAGGGCGAAAAAATTTTAGCTTGCACTCCTGAAATTGGATATCTTCACAGAGATGTTGAAAAATTAGTCGAGGACAGAAATTTTCTGTCAATAATTCCGTATATAGACCGCCTGGATTATCTTGCCCCGGTTATTCAGGAGCACGCGTATGTCATGGCTATAGAAAAATTATTGAATATCAAGGTTCCACGCAGAGCATTGATAATCAGAGCAATTTTCGATGAACTGACCAGAATATCAAGCCACATAATGGCTATCGGTTGTTTGACTTATGACCTAGGTTGTTTAAGCCTGTTCCTCTATGGCTTTGAAGAACGCGAAAAAATTATGGATATTTTTGAGGCAACAACCGGAGCTAGGATGCATCTGGCATATTATGTTCCAGGAGGCGTGACTGATGATGTTTCTCGGGAAACTTTGAACGCCATTAAATTATTTATAAATAAATTGGGATTTTATATGGATGCGGTAAAAAAAATGGCACTCAATAACAGGATTTTCCAACAAAGAACTAAGGGAATCGGAGTTATTTCAAAAGAAATCGCTATAAAAAATGGTATCACTGGAGTTAATCTCAGAGCATCCGGCGAAGCGTATGATATTCGCAGATCTGTGCACTATGACATATATAACGAGCTCACATTTGAGCCAATAACATTAAATGAAGGTGACTGTTATGCTCGAAATATGCTTAGATTTCTGGAAATAGAACAAAGTGTGTGGTTAATTAAACAATGTTTAAACCTAATTGAGCCTGGGGAAATTTGTGCATATGATTGCTTTTCAAAGGATATTAGGTTGCCGAAAAACTCGGTAATTTATTCTTCTACCGAAACACCACGAGGCGAATTTGGAATACATTTGTTCACAGGAGAAGAACAAAGCAAACCTTATCGCTTGCGTTTTAGATCCCCGAGTTTTGCAACAATTCAGCTTTTGAAAACTCTGCTTGTTGGACATACAATTCCAGATATTCCAGCAATTCTAGGTTCTCTTGATTTTGTAATGGGATGTTGCGACAGATAGTTAAAATTTGATTGCAAAAAGTTTAACTTTAGCTCAAACTTTAAACATGTTAAGTTGATATATTTTATGGATAAACAAATGTCTGAAAGAATAATGAATATACAGGATGCTTTTTTAAATTATATGAGAAGAAACAGGAGACCTGTTACAATATACTTATTAGGCGGAGTAAAGCTGACAGGACTAATTGCCTGTTTTGACCAAAATTCGATTGTTTTAAAGCGAGAAGGATATACTCAGCTGATATATAAGCACGCTATATCAAATTTTGCCCCACATGGTTCAATCAGTTTGTTTGACTGGGATGACACAGAAAAAGATGCCCAGAAAATGTCAGAAGCAGATGATGTTGATGATGAAGAATATGAAGAAGAAGGTGGCTACGAATATGATTATGAAGATGAGGACAATGAATAGATGACTTTCGATGTAGTTATCATAGGTGGAGGTCCGGGCGGATATGTTTGCGCTATAAAGGCATCTCAGCTTGGATTGAAGGTGGCTGTTGTCGATAAAACAAAGTCTGAGCTGGGAGGCACCTGTCTTACCAAAGGGTGCATTCCCACAAAAGCTATATTACAATCAGCTAAAGTTCTCCATACATGTCAAAAAGCTTCTGACTTCGGCATTGACGGTGTGGTAGTTGAGCCTAATCTTGATAAAATTATAGGACGAACAAAAGGCATAATTTCCGGTCTAAACGGCGGAGTTGCTGGATTGTTTACGAAAAACAAGGTGACTTTTATCGAAGGCGCAGCTCGGTTCAAATCATCAAATACGTTGATAGTTGAAAATGGCAGTGCATTAACAGAGGTTTCTGGAAAAAATATTGTTATTGCAGTAGGCGCTAAACCAAGGTTAATCCCAGGACTAGATGACTTGATACAAAAAGGATTGGTTTGGACGTCAAAAGAGGCAATATTTCCCAAACTTTTGCCCAAAAAAATGTTAATGGTTGGGTCTGGTGCTATTGGTATCGAGTTAGCTTCATTTTACAATGCGATGGGAACAGAGGTGACTGTTGTAGAAATGATGGAACGTATTTTAATCCAAGAAGATAAGGAAATAGCTGAAAGCGCCAGAAAATCGTTTGAGAAGCAGGGCATCAAGATTATCACAAGTTCCAAGACACAGAATTTCAAGGAAGAAAAAGGTATGGTGTCTGTGGAAATTCTTGATAAGAATGGGCATCTCGAGAAAGAAAGTTTTGACGTTGTCGTCCTTGCTATAGGCGTTGTTCCAAATACAAAAGATTTGGGATTAGACGCTATTTCTGTGAAGCAGAAGCAAAATGGAGCAATTGAAACGAACCAATACAATGAGACGTCCGTTCCAGGAATATACGCAATAGGGGATGTGGCAGAAGCTCCTTGGTTGGCTCACAAGGCATCGCGAGAGGGAATTCGCGTTGCTGAAAAAATAGCAGGTTTGCAAAAAATAACACCGATAAATTTGAGAGCCATTCCATCTTGCACTTATTCATACCCTCAAGTTGCATCCATTGGCATGACTGAAGAAAAAGCAAAGGAAGCGGGATACGAGATAAAAGTCGGAAAATCGCATTTCAGAAGCAACGGTAAGGCACTAGCCACAGGAGAACCTGATGGCTTCGTGAAAGTAATATTTGAAGCGAGGACTGGAGAACTCTTGGGGGCTCATATGATCGGACACGAGGTTACAGAAATGTTACCAATTTTTTCACTAGCAATATCAGCGGAGCTCACCGAAGGAGAGCTTATGGCAACAATTTTCCCTCATCCGACGATGTCGGAATGTCTGCAAGAGGCGGTTTATTCTGCCTTTGGAATGGCAATCAACGGATAGAAAACCCACTTATCGTTGAGCAACTAATCTCTGCACTATTTGTATCGCATTTAGTGCTGCGCCTTTGCGCACGTTATCCGCGACACACCAGAAACTAAGTGCATTTTCCATATCTGGATGTTTGCGAAGCCTACTTACGTAAACATCATTTTTTGAAGCGCAATCTATTGGTGTTGCATATTCATACCTCTCTGGATTATCGATAATCTTAACCCCGGGAAAATTGCTAAGCACTTGATATGCAAGCTGTATATCAACCGGTTTATCAAATTGTGCGAAGACAGATACTGCATGCCCGACGATAACCGGCACCCGGACACAAGTCGCGGTTATGATAATATCAGACTTATCTAATATCTTTTTTGTCTCATTCATCATCTTCAGCTCTTCTTTCGTATATCCTGAACTAGAAAACTCATCAATTTGTGGAATAATGTTGAAGGCTATTTGACGCTTAAAATGGTGCGAAGTTGCGGTTTTGCCATGTAACACCAATTCTGTTTGCTCCATTAATTCATCAACACCTTTTTGTCCAGCTCCAGATGTAGCCTGATAAGTGGACACAACAACTTCTTGCAATCCAAATGTATCATGCAATGGCTTGAGGACCATCACCATTTGTATGGTGGAACAATTTGGATTTGATATTATTTTCGAGTTATATCTCTCAAGATAATCGAAATTTATTTCAGGAACGATTAGCGGAATATCCTCTTTCATCCTAAAAAATGAAGTGTTGTCAACGACAATACATCCGCTTTCTGCCACTTTCGGGGTATACTTCGCTGAAACAGCAGATCCTGCCGAAAATAAAGCATAGTCATATTCAGAAAAATTTATGGAGTTTATATCTTTCACTTCCAGAGAGTTTTTGCCGTAAAGAATTGTTTGACCAACACTCCGCTCTGATGCCACCACTCCTATATTCTGAGCAGGCACTCCAATTTCTTGAAGAATCGACAGCATCTCGCGACCAACTCGTCCGGTCGCCCCGACAACTAATATATTCTGGTTTTTCATATCTTGGCATAGAACGCAAATCTACGCACTATTCTACCAAATCTTTTTCTTATTTTATATAAAGATAGAACATCCCCAGCTGTGCTGAGGACGTTCCCTGTATTTTGGTTAGAATCTGTAGCCGAGACCTAGTTTGATTGTGTGAGAAGTTACTTTGATCTTCTGCAATTCAGGCATTGCGTCTGCATGTAGTTTCGGTTTTGCTCCAAATTCGAAGTTATACTCTAACTTTGCGAACATTGAAGGATTGAATTCATAGCGCACGCCAGCACCAGCCAAGAATACAGCCTTGGTCGATTTCTTGCTGTATGTCTTCTCTGGTACAGCAACGTTAGCGTTCGCGTGCACGACAATATTATCATTTAATCTATTCAAAACATCAGTTTTGAATTTTGCTAACTTCACACCGAATGTTACATATCCTTCAAACTGTGGCGTGAACAGATATCCGATTCTTGGCATCAAAGCAATGTGCCATTGCTCTTTAACCTTCGCATAATCCTTAGCATTTATAGTGACAGCAGCATTATTACCACCGTATCTCTGAGCTTCTGCGTTAGTAATATCCAGCTTTCCAGAACGCAACTTATTGGAACCAAAGATACCACCAACATTTAGTTCAACACCGAGCATGACATCGTTCAGTCTGAAATCATATCCCAGAACCAGTTCAGCTAGGAATTTTGTCTTTTTCTTGTTGGCTTTGCCCTCTGATAATGCCTTTTCTTCAAATCCGGAAAATGCATTAGCATGAGCTTCAGTTATTTTTTTAGCCGCATCTTCTAATGCTGCTACTACCCATCCAGAATCTTTACCACAGAACTTGTCATTATTTTTATAGTCAGTTTTTTTCTCATTCGTTGCCTTAGCTTTCGAGAAAGCAACACCAAAGTTTGCACCAACGTAAAATCCACCGTTTCCACAAGAAGCCGATGACTCTGCCGAAGACATTGCAACTGAAGCGATTAGGCCTGTTGCTAAAAGTTTTTTCATATTCATAATTCGTTCATAAAAACAACTATCTAATACCATTCTGACATAGGCTAATTCCATATGCCTAGCTTTTTT
>CADBWU010000019.1 GCA_902798535.1 uncultured Pseudomonadota bacterium | reverse complement strand
AAAGCATTTTGACCGTGTTATAACTTCTTTGAAGGGAATTAGAATCTTTGAATTTGATGGGGAAGGAAACTTTATAAATACAATACTTGCTCATTCAGCACTTATCAGGAATAACACTTGGCAAATGAAACATTGCAAAATAATTACACATGATGGGGATTCAATAACTAAGGATATACACACTTTGCCAACAAAACTTTCGTATAAAACAATTAACAAATTGATAGCTGATCCTCATAGTATTTCTTTCTGGAAGATTAAGAAATTCGCCAATCTCCTGGAAAAAGTTGGCTTGTCAAGTAAACGTTATCAAATGCATTGGTTTTCGCGCATATCTACGGTTTTACAAATGTTTGCATTTGTAGCAATAGCTTCAGCATTTCTCATGAGGTATAATCATCGCAATCGTAAGCCATACTTTCAAAAAACTGCAGTTCTTATCGCTTTTGCTTTTCCTTTGCATTTTCTAAACAATATCATAATCGCGTATGGAGAGAACGGCTCTATGCCACTTTCGATTTCAACATTTTTGATACCTATAGCTATCTTGATTTCCGGAGCATTATTTTTGCATGAGGCGTAAGATATTATTCCGCTCAGTTCTGTGCCAAAAATTTAACGCCTATTGTATTACATCCACAATCAACATGGATGATTTCACCAGTAATTCCAGAGGCAAGATCGCTTAGCAAAAATGTACACGCAGAGCCAATATCTTCGCGTGTAACATTACGCTTCAAAGGGGAGCGATGTCTCTCGTATTCCAATATTTTGGAAAATTCACCAACTCCAGATGCTGCCAATGTTTTTATGGGGCCGGCGGAAATAGCATTTACTCTAATCCCGAATTCACCAAGATCATCAGCTAGGTATCTGACACTAGTTTCAAGCGCAGATTTAGCCAGTGCCATAACGTTATAGTTCGGAACAACTTTCTCAGAGCCATAGTATGTCATAGTTGCAATAGCGCCACCATGAGGCATTAATTTTTGCGCAAACTTACAAACTTCAGTAAACGAGAAACACGAAACGTTCATAGCATTCAAAAAGTTTGCGCGAGAAGTATTGTAGTATTTCCCGGTAAGTTCATTTTTGTCTGAAAATGCGATTGAATGTACGATGAAATCAATTTCTCCCATTTCATTTGCAATTTTATCAAAGGTTTGTTCAATGTCTCCATCTTTCGACACATCGCATAAGAAAACTTTATGTCCTCCAAAATCATGAGCTATATCGGAAATTTTCTCCTTAAAATATTCTGTTTGTGCAGTAAAAATTAGTTCCGCACCCTGTTTTCTAAGTGCTTCGGAAATACCATAAGCTATAGAAAATTTATTCGCAAGCCCCATTATTAGACCCTTTTTCCCCTGCATAATCATCAAACAAAACTTTCAATAAATCCGTAACACTCAAATCGTATTAAAAATTAGGCATCCTTTCAATGTTTTATGGCAATAATTAACATAAAATTAATTTTTGTTGAATACCCTGTTGGCATGAGGTTGAGTACAGCTAAGTGAGTTATGGCGAATTTGGGCGCGACGAGTTTAAGACACTATATATCCGGCACTGATGGCACAATTTCCGGAATTGGTGGTTGTCCTTTTGATATGGATAAGTTACAAAGCGATTATGTCAATGGAACGATAACTCCAAGCAGGATAATTCACTTTACGGGGGATGAGCTAAAGACAGACGTAAAGATGTCACTGTCGCCCTTGAATGACTATGGCAATGAGTCTCATGAAGTTCTTGATGTTATCGCTTGTTCAGGTTTTTACGAAACATCGACACTTAATTTCAGAATACCAAACCTTCATAAACCTGGCGCCGCTCGAGCATCAGACGTTTGGGTTGTTATTCCTCAAAACATAATCGTGCCACAATTAGTGAAAAAACTGCATCAAGGAGCTATTGATGGCATATATATTGCCACTCTATCCTTTTTAAATGCTGGCGATGAAGACAAACCACAAGTCACACAGGTACATGACTATACAAGTTGTTTTATAAAATTTGTAGATTCGCTGAGTTACGGCGCATTAGCTGTGTTCGCATTTTCGTTTGTCAAATTGAAGATAACACAGCATGACTACAAGCAAATAAGCGAAAAAGGTGTGAATGGAATAGGTGGGCAATACGTTTACGAATTTGATTATAATGCAGCTCTTGGGAAAAAAGGATAAGCTGCTAATCACTCACGCAAAAGTTCATTGATACTTGTTTTGTTTTTGGTTTTTGTATCAATTTTTTTGACTATCACTGCGCAAGAGATGTTAATTCCATTCTTACTTGGATAACTCCCAGGAACTACCACGGATCCCGATGGAATAAATCCATATCCAATTTTTCCGCTCTCTCTGTCAATAATTTTGGTTGAAGCAGAAATCGATACACCGGAAGCGATAACTGAATTCTCTTCGACGATAATTCCTTCTAGAATTGCACTGTGTACTCCAATAAAGCAATTGTCTTCAATAATTACGGGTTTAGCATTTGCAGGTTCTAAGACGCCCCCAATAACAGCTGATGCTGCAATATGACAATTTTTCCCAATTTGTGCGCACGATCCGATTGTGGCATTTATGTCAATCATTGTTTTTTCGCCGACATACGCCCCCACATTTATATAACTTGGCATTACAACAACGTTATCTCCAATATAAACACCGTTCCTAATTATGGCTAAAGGAACCTTTCTATAACGAGGATTATCATAATCGTACGCCAAAAGCCCCAACTTATCATAGCAATCAAGGTTCTGTCGCACAGCCGGCTTTGTCTTAAAAGCTAGCAATATTGCCTCTTTCACCCATTGATTAACTATCCAATTTTTACCTATTTTTTCTGCTACACGCAATTCTCCGGCATTCAATAATTTAAAAATTTCGTCTATGACTTGATTTACGCTCTCCTCAGACAGTTCGCCATTGATGCATTGTTGTATTAATTCCCCGTAATTATTGATCATGCCAGGCAAAAAACTTATCATTTGTTCTGACATTATATCATATTCATCACTTGTTCAGAACAGCTGTGTATTTGAAATATATAAATGTTTCGCAAAAATTTTGTGATTTTAAATAGAAAATTTTGTCAAAAATTTTAATCCATTCTGCTATACAGCATTGCTGAAGTGGATATCCCAAAATAATTATTTAAAAATTGCTAATACTCCTCCTATTTCAAAATGGCGTTTCTATGTCAGATGGTCGTTTTATATGCAAACTGTGCTAAAATATATTATATAAAGCTGTTGTGGGGTAATTTGATGCTTCTAGACAAAATTGGGAGCTTGTTTATTAAATTTTTGGGTTCAATTGGAAGCATAAGTTTATTTTCTGCTAGGGCTCTCATTTCTGGTTTTTTGCCACCATATTACTGGAAACAGATCTTCTACCAAGCTATTCAAATTGGATATTTTTCGTTACCGGTTGTGGGAATGACTGCGCTTTTTACCGGTATGGCAATGACTTTGCAGTGTTATGCCGGTTTTGCGGAATTTACGGCAGAGAATGCGATACCTTCCGTTGTTATGATTGCAATGACGCGTGAGCTGGGACCAGTTCTTGCCGCTCTTATGGTTGCTGGAAGATTGGGGGCAGCTATGACTGCTGAAATCGGAACAATGAAAGTTACCGAACAAATAGATGCACTGACGACTCTTTCGGTAAATTCCTATAAATATCTGGTGTTTCCGAGGATGCTAACGGGAACTCTTCTTGTCCCATTTTTAGTGTTAATTGATGATATTATAGGAATTCTTGGGGGGTATCTTGTCGGAGTATATTACCTTAACTTTAATGCGGCAAATTACATAAGAAATACTCTAGAATCGATGGTTACTTGGGATATCGTGTCAGGACTAATAAAGGGGGCAATTTTTGGATTCGTGATATGTTTGATGGGATGCTATCATGGATATTTTTCCAAGAGGGGGGCGGAAGGAGTTGGAAGGGCAACCACAAATTCTGTCGTTGCATCATCAATAATGATACTTCTGCTTGACGGAATTCTAACGTTTGTTTTGTTCTGAAGGAGTTGTTTATGGAATATGTGATTGAAGTTGAAAAGCTAACAAAGTCCTTTGGAAGCAATGAAGTTTTACGTGATATATCGCTAAAAATAAAACGAGGAGAATCATATGTAGTAATAGGGGGCTCAGGTTCCGGAAAATCTGTTTTGATAAAGTGCATTTTGGGGCTTATAGAACCAACGGGAGGAGTTATCAAAATCAATGGAAAAGATATTGCAAAATTATCTCAGAAAGAACTGTATAAAATACGACTAAAATGTGGTGTGTTATACCAGGGGGGAGCACTTTTTGATAGTTTAAATGTAATTGAAAATGTCTCATTTGGGCTGATATATGGACTGCATATCTCTCAAAAAGAAGCATATAGAATAGCTTTGGAAAAGCTAGAGGCGGTGGATTTAGATAAATCAGTTGCCACTGTTTATCCAGCTGAATTATCCGGAGGAATGAGTAAAAGAGTAGCATTAGCCAGAGCTATTGCCACCAATCCGGATATTATATTTTTCGACGAACCGACAACCGGACTCGATCCAATAACGAGCGGAACCATCAATGATTTAATAGTTCGCTGTACGAAAGAGATGGGGATATCAGCAGTTTCGATTACTCATGATATAAACAGTTTAAAGCATATAAGCGATCGCGTTGGATTGCTATTTAAAGGTAAAATCATCTGGGAAGGAACAAATAAGGAGCTTATCACAACTGATGATCCATACGTCGTTCAGTTTATAAACGGCAATTCTACCGGTCCATTTACTATCTCAAGTTAAAGCCTTAATTTGACAATTGACAATTGGTGACGTGGTGCTATGCTATTGGCAATAGCGAGAAATAGATAGTTTACGACGATGTTTGCTCCAGTTAGAGGCATGAAAGACTTATATGGAAGTTCTGCAAAAAAGTATGGATATATCATTGATACAGCCAGCCGAATTGGCGAAAAATATGGTTATAATGAGATAAAGACCCCGATTGTTGAAGCAACAGAAGTTTTTCATCGATCGATTGGAGATGAAACTGATGTCGTGTCAAAAGAGATGTATAGTTTTCTTGACAAGGGCGGGGAATCAATAACACTACGTCCTGAAGGAACTGCAGGCGTTATGCGTGCTATAGTCAGCGAAAATCTTGCTCAAAGTTTTCCAGTCAAATTGATGTATCATGGAGAAATGTTTCGTTATGATCGCCCCCAGAGAGGAAGATATCGCCAGTTTCATCAGTTAGGTTTTGAATGCGTGGGAGACAAAAGTCCATATACAGATGCTATTTTGATTTGTATGGCGACAGAAATTTTGAATGCCATAGGGATATTTGATACTAAGGTGTTGCTTAACACCCTTGGTGACAAAGATACAAGAGAGGCATACACAAAGGGATTGGTGAAGTATCTATCAAGACATGAAGATAAGTTATCTGATGATTCCAAACGCAGATTAGCCAAAAATCCTATGCGGATACTTGACTCTAAAGATGCAAATGATCGTGCAATATGCCAGATGGCACCACTGATAACCGATTACCTAAGCAAAGAGTCTGAGCAATATTTTCAAAAAGTTTGTGAGTTGCTGGAAAAAGCTGGTATCAATTTTGAGATTGATAATTTTCTGGTTAGAGGACTAGATTATTACAGTGAAACAGCATTTGAATTTAAGCCAACACGCGATGAGCACAGAGATTCAGTAGGAGGCGGAGGGCGATATGACAACTTGCTGTCTATATTCGGAGGAGCAG
Source organism: uncultured Pseudomonadota bacterium (assembly GCA_902798535.1). Classification (GTDB taxonomy): domain Bacteria; phylum Pseudomonadota; class Alphaproteobacteria; order RUG11792; family RUG11792; genus RUG11420. The sequence continues at coordinate 10,689 of CADBWU010000019.1, read as the reverse complement.
ATATTTCCGGCATCGGGTTCGCATTTGGAATAGAGCGATTGATGCTCCTAATTGATGATGCAAAGTTTAAAGAAATAGCACTCAAAATTGCGGTTATCCCTGTTTCCGAAACGGAGAATGAGGTGGCATTTCAGCTTTTGAAATCATTATACGATGCTGAAATTTCCGCTGAATTTATTCATATAGGCACACTTAGCAAAAAGATGAAAGTAGCTGACAGATTGAACTGTTCAATTGCAGTCATCATAGGAGAAGATGAAATTAAAAATGGCTGTTTTACTTTAAAGTTTATGAACTGCGAAGATAAAGAAGAGAAAACAAAAGTAGTAGCTAAGTCTGATTTAATAAGCTTTTTAAAACACATCAACTGATGCTTGTAACTATATTAACATTATTTCCAGAAATGTTTCCTGGAGCTCTGTCGCATAGCCTTCTTGGCAAAGCACTTGGAAAGCTTTGGGATTTGAAAGTTGTCAATATACGAGATTTTGCAACAGACAAACACCGAACTGTTGACGATACACCATATGGCGGAGGGGCAGGAATGGTTATGAAGCCAGATGTTGTCGATAATGCGCTGAAATATGCGCTATCGTTATATAACGATATGCCAGAAATAATATATATGACACCGCATGGAAAGATACTCAATCACTCTACGGCAAAAGAAATTTCAGCAAATAGAGCTGGAATGATTTTTCTTTGCGGCCGGTATGAAGGAATAGATCAAAGAGTTATCGATTATTGGAAACTTAATTATAACATGCGAGAAATAAGCATTGGAGATTATGTTTTGTTTGGGGGAGAAATTCCTGCAATGGTGGTTATAGAAACTAGCTTACGTTTTAGTGCAGGAATTATGAATAATAAAACTTCCGTTGAAGAGGAGAGCTTTGCCAATGGACTCTTAGAATATCCACAATACACACGACCTACATTCTGGAATAATATTGCTGTGCCTGAAGTGCTTCTTTCTGGAAACCATAAAGAAATTTCTTCGTGGCGCATATCCATATCTGAACAGATTACTCAGTCTATCAGACCAGATTTGTGGCAAATATACCAAAAACAACACAAAAGCACTAAATGAAGTTTTAACCTTTTGTTTATTAAGGTTAATTATTGGGATTGCTCATCATGTCAATAAACCAATATGATGGGAAAACAATTGAATGAACAAGAGATGGAAAAGTGTAAGTATTGTGGGTATGTTGGGGCGCGGAAATCAGGTGTTGTAAGGAAAAATAACGGTATAAATGTCCGGAATGCAGGCGTACGATGTGCGAAAAAGATCCACGGACAAAGAAAGAGAAGCTGCGATTACACTGTATCTTGAGGGGGATGATTTTAGAAGAATTGCGAGAATATTGATACAAATTTATGGCAAATTATTTCATAATCAAACTCTTATGAATTGGATAAAGAAGGCTGGTCTTAAGGTTTTAAAAGAAATGTCAAAAGTAAAGATTGATGAATTGCATATGTATATCAAATGGAGCGAAGAATACGAATTTGGGCGGTGGTAGATAGGAAAAAGATTTGAAGTATCCCCCGGAAAAACTTCAGTTTTAAGAAAATTAATCTAAAGATTGTTTGTACATATGGAAATTTTTCGTATGAAGAAGAGCCGGGCATGGACACCGAAATCAAACACGTAGTGAGCGAATCTGAGATTTGTTTAGTCGAAAGTTATATACACTACTATCTCGCCAGAGATATACAGCAAAACTAAGCGTTATAGCAAATCTATACAAATGCTAGAACTCTCAATTGCCTTGCTGCTCCATAGCAGGATGTTTCTTTGTTAATATACTTGTCAATCCCCAGATAAGTTATCTATTGTTGTATATAACGGTATGTGATACAATTCCTCAAGGAAAAGTTTTTATTATTGTAAATACGGAGAAAGATTTTAAATGGCGTTAAGGATTAGGTTAGCTCGTGGTGGCTCAAAAAAGAGACCTTTTTATAGGATGGTTGTTGCAGAAAACACAGCACCTCGGGACGGTAAGTTCTTGGAAAGGTTGGGTTCCTACAATCCTTTGTTAGCAAAGGAGAACCAGGAACGTTTGGTTGTGAAATCTGAACGCGTGAAGTATTGGCTTTCGGTTGGTGCTCAGGCATCGGAAAAAGTTCAGAAATTGCTTTCCGAGCTAAATTTGATGAAAAAACCACAAATTGCAGAGCGTCCTAAAAAATCAGCTCCAAAGAAAAAAGCTCAGGAAAGGATGAAAGCAGAGGCTGAAGCGAAGGCGCAAGCATCCGCTGAATGATGGATTTTCGGAGAGTTTGCGTCGGCATCATAACAAAGCCTGTCGGAATTAAGGGGCAAGTTAAGTTGCATCCGTATACAACCTCTCCTGATTTTTTTTTGCAACACACGAGATTGTTTCTCAATAATGGTATTGAGATTGTGTTGCAATGTCCGCGAATTGACCAAAGTGGAGATGTTATTGTTTGCATAGAGAATATAAAAAATAGAACGGAAGCAGATGGTTTTAGGTTGCAAGAAGTGTTTGTGCCGCGCGAAGAATTGCCTCAGTTGGGAGAGGATGAGTACTACTATGAAGATTTAGTAGGCTTGCATGTGGTTGATGATAAACATGAACAATTGGGGAAGGTAAATGCCATACACGACTACGGAGCCGGAACATTTTTGGAAATAAGTTTACCAGACATGAAGACTGCAACAATTTCTTTTAATCGGGAGACAATAATAGATGTAGATTTCCAAGTTTGCGAAGTTGTAGTAAATAAGAGGTTTCTTTTGCTATGAAAAAACTATACGTCATAGCAGGCGAACCTTCTGGTGATTGTTTGGGAGCTAGGGTTATTTCTCAAATAAAAGCTTTATCGGAAGTGGAAATCTTTGGAGTTGGTGGTGCGCTCATGCAACACTCCGGGCTAGACAGTGCAATTGATATACAACAAATTTCAATCGGCGGAATACTAGAGATACTTCCAAAACTTTTCAAGATAAAGCGATTAATTAATCACGTTGTTGCAGATATATTGCGAACTAATCCAGATGTGTTATTGACTATAGATTCTCCGGGATTCTGTTTTAGAATCGCAAAACTTGTCCGGAAGCATAAGCCAAATATAAAGTTAGTGCATCTCGTCGCTCCGAGCGTTTGGGCTTGGCGCAAAAAACGTGCAAAAAAGCTGGCAGAGCTATATGATCAATTGTTAACTTTGTTCGATTTTGAACCGCCATATTTCAAAAAATACGGTTTGGAAACAACCTTTGTTGGACACGCCGCTATCGAAGAATTTAAGGATAACGATGCACCGAAAAGAGATATACTCCTGATCCTTCCCGGAAGTCGCAAACAAGAAATTCAGAAGTTATTGCCCGTATTTATGCAGTCTTTGAAATATTTAAATTTCGAGCGTGTAGTGATTCCGACATTGCCCCATTTGAAAAATTTGATAAAGGAAACAGCGAAAGGCACGAATATTGAAATTATTTCAGATGAAAAACAGAAGATAGAATTATTCAGATGTGCAAAATGTGCCATAGTTGCCAGCGGAACAGCCACCTTACAACTGGCGCTTTCGGGATGCCCAATGGTTTGTTGTTACCGACTTTCTCAGTTTTCATACTATATAATAAAATCCATGATAAATATAAGATATATCTCGTTAGTAAATATAATTCTAAATTATCCTGTGGTGCCAGAACTAATTCAAAGTGCATGTGACGCAATAAGCATAGCAGAGGCAATTAAAAATCTTAACTGCAAAGAGCAACTGGCTAGATATAAAAATATAAGATGGCATCTACAATCAGGAACGATTACCCCATCTCAAAAAATTGCAAAAATCATATTATCAATTCTAGGATGAGTTTCTTTTGAACTAAGATAGAATAATTCATTTTGACAAAGCTTTGAAAGATCGTCCATCTTCTATATTGATACAACTATCATAGTTCCAACAGATGTGAGAAAAAACTGGTTTCCTGAACTATACTTAACCGCAAATAATTTACATAGCCATGAAAAATATACTAGAATATTCATAGGAGGGTGTTGATACCCGTGTTTTTTTTAAGAGGTGTATAGAAATGTTTAAAAAGAAGTGTTTATTCGGGGGGGGGCTAGGCTTAGGTAGTTCTATAGCTATATTTGCTTCCATTTCGAGCGATGTTATAGCTACGGAAGGTGATATAACAACAAAACCTAAAAATAGTATACATGATTTTAGAAGCGAATTAAATCAGATAGCTTGGGACAGAGCATGTAGCGAAGAAGAGTTTGATATTAAATCCAATAATGAGAAAAAATATTCCTGGATCCTAAATGACAAGTATAAAGATTCTAGGACAAAAGTCATCGGAAAGGCTATAGGAGATTGTGTTGCTGGAGAAGGGGCGTTTGCAAAGAAGCCTCCTGAGGATATTATAACCTTTGAAAGAACGAATCCAGAAACGTATGGGCCAGAAAACTGGAATGCAGTTATTTTGTATAACTATGTCCATGAAGCGATTAATGGAACAGCTTTTGGCGAATATGATAAAGCCTTTGATGAGAAGATTGATGATGTGAATGATTTGCCGGGATTCTTTCTCAAAATGGTTGAATGTGCAGAACAGATGTCTGACGTGCGGAAGGTATTGGAAAATAAATTGAAAACAATAGAGGAATTTTATAAAAATGAATACAGTCTAAAAAATATAGACTTAACTAAGGCTGTTCAAGATATACAACAATATGTGAGTGCTTTGGGTTTGGCAGCAACATTACGTGATTTTAGGAATCAAAAACGGCACTATGATAGGAATAAATCACCTGATAAACTAACTATAGATTTGAGATGGGGGTTTAATGAGAGAGGAGAAGCCCTATCGATGCCGTTCTATCGCACAGACACGAAAGATGCCGCAAACAAAAGACTGAGCTACGAGCCAAACTTCAGATATCACAATGGTCATTTGTACATTTCTGGATTGGATATAGCTACAGAAAGGTTTATTCAGGAGACTGGTAAATGGGAAGCGGATAGCTATCTAGTATTCATAACTGAGTGGAGCAAATTTAGTGAAATTCAAGATGAATCCACAAAGTCTGAATTCAGATGGCTAACGGATAGATTAAAAGGGCTAGTCGAAATGCCTAGCGAAGAAGTATGGAATAAGTGGCAAAAGGAAATAAAGTGAGAGCCAAAACAGTGAAGGCTGTTTTTGTTGCTTGTGTGAATAGGTATAGATTATTTCTGGCTCGCGTCATTGCTACATAGAGTAGCCTGTAAAGCTCCTGTTTTTCCGCAGAATACTCCTCTTCAGCTATCTGGCTTACTTCTGGAAACGATTTCTTTTTCGAGGGATTTATGAAAAAGAAATCATTCGAAAACAAGAACTTTGTTTTGGCTTTATCGGCATCTAGTTTGTAGTCAATCAGAAAGACTGTCTCAGCCTCAAGCCCTTTGGAGCCGTGTATTGTCGAAAGCCGTATCTCCTTTGTTGAGATATTTTGATTGCTGATTTTAATATCGCTTGCTCTGAAATATTCTAAAAATGCTGGAATATTTTCCGTATAATTTTTTGCAAATTTTGTAACTTCATCCATAAAATTTGCAATAATATATTTTTCATTTGCGGAAATTTGATAAAGATTCAAGGATAATAAATAAAAGAACTTTTGAAGTTCACTTTCATCGTACCAAGATATTATCTTTGCCAAATGGGCATATTGTTTAGGAAAATTTAATTCTAATTGACTTAAAGTTATATCTGTATTTACGTGATGAATTATCTTCAAATCATTATTAGTCAACGGTTCCTCAAATATGTAGGGGCTTTTTAATATGCAACACAGAGCGTAGTCATTGTTCATATTTATGCAGAGATCAGCTAGTGCCAAAAGATCCATAATTATTAAATTTTGTGATAAGTTTATTCTGTCTGGTGGAGCTATTTTGATGCCTAAGTTCGTTAAATTTTGCATAACCTTTTTTGATAATTCATTTCTACTTCTTGTCAAAATTAAGGAATTATCAGTCATACGCTGAGAAATATCCAGTGCTATTTTTTCAGATTTTTGCTGAAGTTCTTTCTCATTATCATCAATTTTGATTACCTCAACATTTCCTTGCCCATCTTTCCTAAAGGGTATATGTTTTTGATATTTTATCGCTTCACTACTAAGGTTTTCTGAATTTTGGCCATCAAAAAATTTATCAACAAATTCCAGAACTTCCGGCAATGAACGATAATTTGTATTCAAATAAATTTTGTTAACTTTCTTATTAATTTTTTGAAAAATCTGTTCGGTGTCGATGTAAGCTTTTGAAAGCATGTCACAATCTGCTCCCTGAAAACGGTAAATCGACTGCTTTATATCCCCCACAACGAATATCGTTTTTTGTGAATGCGGATCGGAATATATATCATCAGCAAAAAGACGTATCAATTTCCATTGAATAGGGCTCAAATCCTGTGCTTCATCAATCATAATTGCCTTTATCTGTGAACAAATTTTTGAGACAATGAACTCTTTGGCATAACTTTTTGTCAAAAGATATTTTGTTTTATATAAAACATCTGAAAAATCCAAAACATGATGTTCATTTTTTAGATATTGATATTCTTCAATAATTTGTTTTACCAAAGTCAAGTATGAATACGTCGTTTCCAGCGTCTCTAATTTGTTGTGCATTACATAATTTTCATAAACAATTTTAGCAATTTCTTGGGAAGTTGTTTCATTTTGATGTGGTATTTTTTTTCTTAATGTTCCTTTCTGAGTTAAGTAAACCTCTTCCAAATCCTGATTCGCCAGGAATTTTGCTATAAATTCTTTCTGAGGTATTGAAAATTGGAGATATTCTTCACCCTCTACTTTGCCTTTTATGTTGAAGAAATCTAAAATCTTGTTTTTGTATGAGTCTAATGTATTATATTTACTGAAAAATTCTGTAAATTTTGATAAATTTGGATAAATTTTATTTATAAAATCTTCTAAGGTTGTTAAAGTAAAATTGCACGACAGACTTTTGATTGTACTTTCTGAAAGCCTGTTAAAAACAATATCTTTAGCTTGCTGAATGAAATTCAGCGCTTCCGTTTCATCTAGTATACGAAAGTCTGGAAAAATATCTGCCTCTAGCGGAAATTGTTGGAGCAATGATTGACAAAAAGAATGTATCGTTAATATTTTCAATTGAGATAAATTATCTTGAAATTTGAAAAATAATTCAGAAGCTTTTACAATATTTTGTTCTGATATGTTTGTTATATGCAGTGTTTCTCGTAGATATCGCCGTGTAAAATTATCTTTATTTAAATATAATTGTTTTAAAATGCGTGAAATTCTCTCTTCAAGCTCGCAAACAGCTGCATTGCTATATGTAATGTTTAGGATACACTGAGGAGATATACCATATACTAAAGATTTCACATATCGGTCTACTAAGATTTTTGTCTTTCCTGAACCTGCGGAGGCAAAAACAAAACAAGACGACGTGACGTCCAGAGCATCATGACTGTTATTGAAATTATCCATACGCGATATACCGATGGTGCCCAGAGATGGAATCGAACCAACGACACAGAGATTTTCAGTCTCTTGCTCTACCAACTGAGCTATCTGGGCATCATTAACTGTGTTAACGATACCACAATTTGCCATTAATGGCAAAAACTATTTTAGATTCTATCGACTTTTCTCACAATTTTTAGACCACGTAAGCTTGCTATTATCATCGTCAGTTGAGCTATATCCCTAACTTCGATTTCGACTTTGAGGCGAACCAAATTATCATACTTCTCCCCGAGGCTCAGGCTTGAAATGGTTGCATCTAGTTTTTCTATTACTCTAGCTATGCGAGATAAGTTACCAGAAGATTGATAAATCGAAATGTACAATCTTGCATTGTATCTACGATCTGGAGTAAACGCATCATCATTCCATGCAATAGGCAGTATTTTTGCATTATCTTCCTTGAATTTGTATTCACACATAGGGCATTCAGTTACATGAATTTCAAAATTATTTTCCGAATTCATAATTCCAACAATTTTGTCTCCAGCAACAGGGGTACAGCATACATTCGATAGTATTGTTGCATTATATGGTATTCCCAATATCGGCAATTGTTTATTTTTTTTCTCAGATAGTGATATGGAGTTGCTCATATTTTCAATTGTTATGTTCGTATTCTTCTGCTTGTTATAAGCGTCCATCACTTGTCTTAAAGTTATCTCTGCTGTGCCTATTGCATAAAATAACCTATTTGTCTGTTTGAATTTGAAATATTCGGTCAATTGTTTTATATCTGATTCAAGCAAATTTATATTATAATTTTGAAAAAATTCATAAAGATTGCTTTTCCCAATCATTTCTGTATGTTCTTTATCAAAAGATTTTAGTTCTTTTTTCAGAGCCATCTTGGCCTTAGTCGTGATTACGAATTCTTCCCACGATTTTTTAGGAGAACATGATGAATCTGTCCTGATATCAATTTGATCTCCATTTTTAATAATCGTGTTTAATGGGACAGACATTCCATTAATTTTTGCATCTACGGCATGATTTCCAATATCTGAATGAATTTCATATGCAAAATCAAGAACAGATGCGCCTTTTGGCAAAGAAATAATAGTTCCTTGTGGAGTGATGCAAAATACCTGCTCTGTCTGCATTTCTGTATGTGCATCTTTTAAAAATTCTTCCATTTTTGACGTATTTTCCAGAACCTTGACAAGCTCGTTAATCCACAAGGTATTCGTTTTCCCTGTTGCATTACTTTCGCTTTCGCCGGTTTTATAGTTCCAATGAGCTGCCACTCCATACTCTGATATAAGATGCATTTCTTTTGTTCTTATTTGGATCTCAATACGTTTTTTTAAAGGACCAATGACATTTGTGTGAAGTGATTGGTAATGGTTGTTTTTTGGAGAACTTATATAGTCTTTAAACTTTCCAGGAATAACAAGATAACTTCGATGAATTATGCCCAGTACTTGGTAACACTGAGGAATTGTGTCTACTATAATTCTAAATGCAATGATATCTGATAATTGATCAAATGATATGTTACGCACGGTTAATTTCTTCCATATTGAATACAAGCTTTTTATTCGTCCAGATACAATGCAGTTTTTGTCCACGGATTGTGATACTTCCAATAATTTTTCAGAAATTACGTTTATTTTACTTTCTGAATTAGCTGTGTACTCATTCAATTTTAATTTAAGAGAGTTGTAAATATCAGGGTGAAGTTCGTGAAAAGCTATGTCTTGTAATTCTTCTTTTATTTCGGCAAGACCGATCCTCTCAGCTAACGGTGCATATATTTCCAAAGTTTCCTTTGCGATAGATTGCCTTTTTGCCCTTTTCTTTTTATACACCAATGTACGCATGTTATGTAACCTATCGGCAAGTTTTATTATGAGCACCCTAATATCTGATGCTGCAGATATCAGCAACTTTCTGAAATTTGCAATCTGATTTTCTTCGATAGAAATTCCTTCAAACTTAGTAAGTTTTGTAACGCCATTTACAATGCTGGCAATTCTTTGCCCAAATTGTTCTGATAATTCCTCTATCGTTGTTTCTGTATCTTCCAATATGTCATGTAGCATACCAGCAACAATCGTTTCCTGATCCATTTTTAATCCTATTAGAATTTTCGTAACTTCTAATGGATGCGAAAAATAAGGGTCTCCGCTTTCTCTTAATTGGATTCCATGCTTATTTAATGCGAATATGTAGGCTTTTTTTATGAGCGTGCAATCAAAGTCGCTGTTATATTGGCTTATCTGTGAATTGATTTCTTCCGGCGTTATCAAGATCAATCCTTCAAATAAGCATTATTCTCATGTATTAAGTTTATGTTAACTCGTTAAAATTTTCTTTAATTTTTTTTCAAAATTAAATGCTTCCATTAGTTTTTTACCTGACAAACGAGTATATGGCAAAAGCCTACTTGTGGGAGGGGGGGCGAATTTTCTATTCTTTCTACCAGTATTTGATTGCAAGAATTCATCAGGAAAAATTTCTCGTTTTTATCATATTTGTATCAAATTGTTCGCATTTATTGCTCTAAAACTTGATATTTCATTGTTGCATAATACACACCGTGTGTTTTTTATTTTTGAGAATATCTTATGATATATAAGAAACTTTATGGAAGCGTACTAATCCTAGGAGCTTCTTTTGTTGCAACGAGTTCAACGTCGTATTCAATGGTTGCTAATATGCGTCAAAACCGGAATCAAGTTCGATATATGAGTCAAACATCATCCAGTGACTATAACTATTTCAACAATTCTAGCTGTTTGCGAAAGCCGGATCTCCTGCAAGAGATGGAGTTGTGTCAAGTTAATTTAACCGCTGATGATTGTAGTGCTAGATTCGCGAACGCTTTAGGTGAATTCCGTAGCACTATGAACCAGTCATTGAATGTTGGCGGAATTTCTCTGAGCAATTTCTCAGCTGTTATCAGTGCACAGACTAAACTTATTGACGCCATGTCAGATGTTATCTCCCTCTTATTACGAGCGCAAGAGCGACAGTCTACTAAAAGTAACGAGGTTAAGAATATTTTGATAATGCTTGAAAACGTGTTTTCTCCACAGGGAACACAATCTGGTTGGCAGAATAGCTTTAAGAAAAAGAACGATTTTGACATCATTAAACAAACCTTCAATAAACTGCATGATACCAAAAAATATAAAGACACATT
>CADBWU010000018.1 GCA_902798535.1 uncultured Pseudomonadota bacterium | reverse complement strand
AAACTCCTGAGGATATTATAACCTTTAAGGATACTAACCCAGAAACGTATGGACCAGAAAACTGGAATGCAGTTATTTTGTATAACTATGTCCATGAAGCGATTAATGGAGAAGTATCTATGAAGTGCCTTGTGTTTGATAGTAAAAAAAAAGGTATTACTGTGGTATCGGTGAGTGGGATGCGTATACCGGACAGACACGTAAAGTAAGTGATGTATTGCAAGATAAATTGAAAGAGATAAAGAAATATTATAAAGGTATGTACGACACAGAGCTGGAGGATGCTGTCAATGATATTCAAAAGTATGTGGATGCTCTGGAGTTAAATGAATTGTTGCCTGATTTTGTGAAAACGAAAGAGAATTATCTTATGAGTTATCGTATTTCTGACCTTCCTTCGTATTCAGATCTAGCCCCTTATTTAGATGGGGACTTTTCTGAGATCGGAGGAGCCATATCGGTCTTGTTCCCGTTCCTTCGTTTAGACGATGAAGGTGATTCAAACAAAAGACTGAACTACGGCCTAGAATTAAGATATTACGATCGTAATCTGTACGTTTTTGGCTTGGAGATAGAGCGGCAATCTTTGAAAGAAGATGATGGTAAGAGATATTGGGGGGAGACCGATAGAACTACATTATCAGATCTCTCTAATTTCAAAAAACCTGAATTCGGATGGATAATGGATAGGCTAGAAGGGTTAGTTACACAGCCTAGTAAAGAGTTGTGGAATGAGTGGCATCCAAAAAAGAAATGAATAGAACGACAATGACTGCAATAAATAACCTACCAGCTAGAAGCCGGTAGGTTTATGTTGCGCTTGGAAAGCGGATTAAAAGAGTAAACTCTCAGAATTCGGATATTTTGAATGAATGAATTCTGTTTATGATGTTCTTCTTATTCCTCTATATATTTTTGCACTTCTTTTATGCTTATTTGTCCAGATGTCGCAACGAAGTATCCTTGAGCCCATAGACACTATTCCATGAATTCACCTAGCAGTTTCAGGCTTTTATATATTGCATGAGTTTCGATACAGATAGCTGTTCTTCATCTAGGTTTGGCACTGATGTATTTTTATAAATTTTCAGAAATAACAGTTACAAATCCAGCATGCGTTGTTTATCAAAGGATCTGAAATCAGCATATGAACTGGGCTAATATTTCCACTGATTATATCGATGTAATTTGCAGGGCAAACATTTATCATTCTATCCCCCTTCGCAATATTACAAAACTCCATATCCATTTGATAATTTACATAGCCTTCGCTATATGATTTTTCTATGTGTCATACCTTGCGATAAAGTATTTGCCTAAAGGGCGAGCCCCCCCCTTCCCACGTTTTGGAAGTAAAGTGACTTCTGACATTTCTATGACTTTTAATATGGCGGAGAGAGGGGGATTCGAACCCCCGATACGCTTTTGACGTATACTCGCTTTCCAGGCGGGCACCTTCAGCCACTCGGTCATCTCTCCGACTAAAGTAGTTTAGTCAAATACCAACTAAAAATCAATATTTGAAGTTCAGAAGCCATGAATATCACAATAAACAGATAAAGAAGTCTTCAGCTTTCACTTGAAAATTTTTGATTTCAGAAAGGAGGATTTGATTTACCAAAATATATCAGTCACAAAAAAACTTTATGTATTATGTTCGGTTGTTGTGCCTGAAAGAGGCGGAACAAATTCTGACAGACCTGGCAAGACACGGAAAAATTATGGGGATTGGCAAGCTGGTAAATAAATGATATGTTAATCTGCAGATGTGATTGGATGAGTAAAAAGTGCTAGAAGTTTGCGCAGTTTGTGGATGTAAAGCGTTATGGAAACGGGCAGTAGGTTAAAGTACTCCGATGAAGAAAAAAATATGCTTTAGATATTGTATCTGGAAGGATGTGGATTTCGAAGAGTTGCAAGAATTATGAGCAAAATTTATAGGTATCAGACCATCATAAACCGGATAAAGAAAGCTGGTTTTAAGGTTCTAAAAGAAATGTCAAAAGTAAAGATTGATGAATTGTATATGTATATCAAATGGAACGAAGAACACGAATTTGGACGGAGGTAGATAGAAAGAAAATGCGCATTGCCGCGTTTGAAGTGGGGGACGGAAAAGCTTCAATTTTAAGAAAATTAATCGAGAAAATAATCTAAAGATTATTTGTACCGATGGGAATTTTTCGTATGAAGAGGAGCTGGGCATAAATGCTGATATCAAACATAACATCATCCAATCTGAAACTTGTTTGGTCTAAAGTTACGTACTCTACTATCTCGCCAGAGGTATACAGCAAAACTAAGGGTTACAGTAAGTCTATACAGATGCTAGAACTCTCAATTGCTTTGCTGCTTTCATAGCAGAACGCTTCTTTATTAAGATACTTGCCTATCCTAAAGATATAGCCTGAAAATCCTGGTTTTATCGCAGTCGCCACTTCAAAAATACATCTCGAGCGTAAAGCTATTACAATCTAGGAATATCAGGCTAACGATAGATATCAACCTATATGAATTTGAGTCTAGGTTTAGATTAACCGTTTACTAGTTCTAGATATTTAGTAGTGCTATTCCCATCTTCTATATCCTCAAATTTCTCGTCAAAGAGTGATTCATATTCATTTTTAATGCACGTTACAATATCTCCATTAACCCCTATCATGTTTTGTAAATTCGCAATTTTATCGGATATAACATTCAAAGGTGCCGGGAATACAAAAGGTCTATCCAAATCAGTAATCCAGCATTTGAGCTTCTGTCTATATCCAGATGTAATTACCTTGATCTTGTAGTAAGAGCTAATTACAGCTGATACTTTGTATAAATTATCCAGAGCTTCTGCTACCGTTTTCTTGTAGTTTGGCATATTTCTGGTGTTTCTTAAAGTTTGTTCATCTATTATTCTTGTGACCGCCTTATCGAGCTTACGTAAATTTGCGTGCTGATTCGGGGCAATTGCAGACAGCAATCTACCCTCAGCTATTTTTTTCTTAACATCTTTAAGATGCTGTATCCTCTTATCTGTTTCTGTTTTTGAAATACGCTCAAGAGTTAACTCCATATCTGAAATCATTCTGTCTGGTTTTTTTATCTCTATGCGATACAATAGTTTTATATCGTTTGGCCGATGCGAATAATTCTGCATCCATGTATAGTAGTTTAAATAATAGGCACGTGCGTCCTCCTCACAAACTTTACGTGGATACACAGGATAAGCACCAGAGTACAGTCCGGATACACCAGGCAATTTTTCTATAAAATTCACAACCTCCTCATGAGAATAAGTCTTCAGGTTCTTTGTAATATTATGAGCCTTTCTGAGGTTCTTCAGATAATCATATAGTCCTAATTCCACGCAATATTGATTTATATCTGAGCACGATTGATTTAGCAAATCATGATTCCAACCCTCGCCCTCTAGCAGAAGAGAAACTTCTTGAATGATATCAAAATCAACTGCCTTAGTTGAGTTCAATGCTCTGTCTATGAGATTTATAAGCAAGACGTAGTTTAGATGACTTCTCTCATATTTGTCTTTTGAATCAAAAAATCCATCTGTAGATTCGAGTCGTAAAAGCCAAGCCTTGTTACCATTATTATCATAGTTACACTGGTTATACTTAACGCTTCCATGCTTATATATGTCGAGATTAAGCATAGCACGCTGAATTTCTGTCAGTATAATGTTATATACGCTATTGCGATACTTTAGATTATCAAAATCAGCTAACTTAGAGTTTGTTTGGTATACGGCCTTATCTACAAGTGCTCTGTAATTTTCTCTCAATGCTAATCCCATAGCAGCCCTAAAGTTACTCTCGTCCTCAGAAAATTTATTTTTCAAGTAAGAAAAACCAATATTATTCAAAAGCCCCATACAAAATTTTGCAGGATTGGATGTCTCCTCAGAGTGTCCAGAGGCTACTGCAAAAGTCTGCGTACCCAAACCACTTAAAACAGCTAATAACATGATTTTTAACTTATTCATAATTTCCTCGACATATTACAACACAGATATCTTTTCATATTGTAAAGCTAAATTAGAATTTTTTGCAATAAAAATATTTAATATAATATGCAGCATTGCTCCACTTCATGATCTGCATTTAAGGGAAAACAATGTTGTAATAATTTGTAATATTTTTTATGAGCTTCGATGTTCAGCACAAGAGATAAAATGAAAGCGTGGAGCTATGCGATAGTGTGGGAATGTTTTTCAGATTGCGTTCAGAAGCAACAATACGAGATACGGTCGAGTTTGTAGGAGTTGGTGTTCACAGTGGCAGACAAACCAACATGAGGGTTTTGCCGGCTACGGAAGGACATGGAATTATCTTTAAGCGAACTGACGTAAAAAGCAATCGGGCAATCATAAAATTATCCCCCAATGCTATAGTTGATCCAACGTTGTGCACTAGGGTCGTCAATAATGACGGTATATCCGTTGCTGTTGTTGAGCATCTATTGGCAGCCTTCAGGATTTGTGGAATAACTAATGCCATTGTTGAAGTTGATACGGATGAAATCCCGATTATGGATGGTTCGGCGCTAGAATTTGTGAATTCATTCAAAGATGTGGGGATTGTTTATCAGGATGCTTACATACCCGCAATAATTATAACTGAACCTGTTTCTATATCGTATAAATCGACTCATATCATGATTTCTCCGGCAGACGAGAGCTCTGTTTCATTAAAATTATCGTATGATAGGATCAATCCAGTTATAGGTAACAACAATTCATATTCTTTCTACTTGGATGAGAATTTAACAAAACTAGCCAGTGCACGGACTTTTGGATGGATAGCTGATTATGAAAAAGTGCGAGCAATGGGATTAGCAAAAGGAACATCAGAAGAAAATACCATAGCAATTGCCATGGATAATACCATCCTTAACAAAGGAGGATTACGTGATCCAAGAGAGCTGGTTATGCACAAGTGTCTTGATTTGCTTGGCGATATTTCTGTGATTGGGCTTGATATAATCGGGAAAATTGAAGGGGTAAATCCTTCACATGCAACGAACAATATGTTAGTGCGTAAACTCATAAGTGAATTAAACAAACACGAGGTTGTGTATCCTGAAAGCAGAACGTCAGAATTTTTGTGTAAAATAGCTTGAAAAGTTCAGCACAGAAAGTGTACGATATTCCTGTCGGGAAGTAGCGCAGCCTGGTAGCGCATTTGCTTTGGGAGCAAGGGGTCGGAGGTTCAAATCCTCTCTTCCCGACCAATGTCTTTTTTGTAAATCTTGGTTCGATTCAAAATAGTTCCAATAAATGATAGCAAAGCAATCGCAAAGAAAAATGTTATGTCTTTATATGATGAAAAAACAGTTTTGCAGGCAGGAAGAGGCATAAGAGTAGAAATAACACCGATTTCATCTGTATCTAGTTTTTCTCGAATTTTTCCATTACAGTCTATTATGCACGATATACCATTATTAGCGCACCGAGCTATCGGCTTTCCTTCCTCTATTGCTCTAAAGCATGCCATTCTAAGATGTTGGCTTGGCCCATCTGAGTTTCCAAACCAGGCGTCATTTGTTATGTTTAATATCCAAGTGCTGGCAGAATTATCTGTTATTTCGCCTGGAAAAGCTATTTCATAGCAGATTACGATATCAAATGGTTCGGCGCGTTCTAAGGTTATGGTGCGAGAGAGTGAACCTTTTTTGAAATTAGCTACTCCCTTGGTTAGCTTTTGTATACCCAAAAAATTCAAAAATTCAGGAATGTATTCTCCAAATGGGAGAAGATGTCTTTTGTCGTATGTCTGTTTAATTTTACCATTTTGCCCAACAATATAGACGCTATTATACGGATTATTGTCATCATCATACCGATCGCATCCTGTTACAAGGATGGTTTCCGAATCACATAAAGATGATGATATATATTTCAAAATCTTTTCTTGATATCTTTTTGGTGCATTTATCGCCGCTTCAGGCCATACAATCAATTTTTGAGCACCATACAATTTTAATTCACTGCGATTTCGCAACGATAAACCTATTTGCCTATAGATATTGGATTTAAATTTTCTGATATCCATTTTATCTTTTTGAGAAATCGAAGGTTGCACGAGCGTGACCTGAATCTTGTTCTCAGAAAGAATATATCCGGTATATAAATGTACTTTCCAAATTCCATACACACAGGCAAAAACAAAAAGGCCAAAAGAATATTTCAGTGTTTTTCTTGTTGTCGATAGCGTAACAATCAATATTGTCAGAAGCGATAGTCCATACCCCCCAAAAATATCTGCCACCTGCACAAAATATGGAATATTATATGTTGCATATCCAACTAAATTCCATGGGAAACCAGTAAATGCCCATCCACGAACATACTCGCCCAGTCCCCAGAATACAGAGAACCAAATTATCAAACTTGTCTGATTACGTGAGAAATATTTCGCGAATAAGCAGGATAAAGCTGGATAAAGAGACAGATAGAGTGCCAAGGCCATAACAGCTAAATAGCCGTAATTTCCAAGCCCGACACATTTAAATGCCTCTGCGATCCAATAAAGAGTGCTAAAAAAGTATCCCAATCCAAACAAATATCCTAGTCCAAAAGCATATCGTTTAACAGGAGCTATTCTGAGAAAATACAGCAGAACAGCAAATACAGGCACCAGCAAAATCGGGATACAACTCCCCTTGCAAAAACAAAATTTTAATAAGAGACCAGCTACAAAACAACTGAGTTTCGGAAATTTATTTACAGTGTTTAAGCTTTTCGTTAGCACTTCGCTTATATTTGTTTGCAGCATCCGCTACCTCTTTTAGATTGTTACGATTTTTAGCAGCATTGTCTAGATAAAAAATAGCTAGTTGTAGCTCGGTTTTAGTTTTGGCTGTATTAAGAAGCACTATGCCTGCATTAAATTGCGCTACACCGAACCCCATTTTTGCTGCTTTTTTATAACAGTTCAATGCCCTTTTAATATTTCGGGGACGAATATCGCCAGTATAATAGCCATCACCTATTGAATTGATAGCTTCTGGCAAATTCATATTTGCGGCCTTTGTTATATACCAATCAGCTTTTTGTAAATTTTTCGGTAAAAAAATTCCCCAGAGATATAGATTTCCGAGGATGTATCCTGAGATCGGATTCTGTTCAAGAGATGCTCGTAGATAGTTTTCAACAACTTCTGGATTTTTTTCTCCCCACTCAAAAACATACCTGTTTATAAAAACATTATCAGCAAAAGAATTGAAAGCAAAGCAACTTAATGCGGATATCAAACTTACAAACTTCATTATTGCGCAATACTATCATTCACAGTTTATATATTACTGATTTGAGAACCTTATATTCAAGGCTCATTCCTAAATTTTTATTTACTTTTCATACGATTTACACCGTCCCAATCTTTAGGGATGTGTGTGATAAATTCCTTACAACGCTCAATAAGAGGACTGATGGATGCGGATTTTTCTGGAAATGTCGTTTTTATTTCAGCATAAAGTTTTAATGCGTCTTTGAACTTTTGCGATTGAAACAATTCGAAAGCTTCTTTGGATTTTGAGCAAAGTTCCATCATCTTATAGTATGTTTCATCGGCATTTTGGATTAGCCCCAATGGTTCAAACACCACGATACCTGCCTGCCTCCCTTTAACGGCTATTCTATCTATCGTTCTGAAAAGTACTTTATTTCTAGCTCTTGTTTCCACAGTTTCAGAAACAAGTATGCTTGTTCCATAAAATTTATTAGCTCCACCTAGGCGTGAAGCTATGTTAACAGAATCTCCAATTGCAGTGAAATTCATACGTTCGCGTGAGCCAATATTTCCAACGACTGCCGTTCCTGTGTGAATTCCAATTTTTGTGGGGAGAAAAGGCTTCCCTAATGGAGCCCATTTTTTGCCCAATCGCTCCAAAATTCTTTGGCAATTCAATGCAGATTCGCAAGCATGAACGACCTGATCATCATCGTCATTTGGTGCGCCCCATATAGCCATAATTGCATCGCCGATATATTTATCGATTGTTCCATTGTTATGAACAATGTTTTTCGTCAGTTCATCAAAATACTCCGAAAGGTGAAGAACAAGGTACTCTGCAGGCAATCTTTCTGAAATACTTGGGAAGTCTTCTATGTGCGAAAAAAACATTGTTATCTCTTTTGCCTTACCTCCAAGTTCCGGCTTAGCACCATTTTTTAAAAGTTTTCGAACTAAATCCTTTGGCGCATATTTAGAAAATGTTGAAATGCTCGATTTCATCGCATTCATTGCCTCAGAGAGGTCGCGAATTTCTGAAATATTTGAATTTGCTTGAGTTGGAAAATTTTCCAGTTCCATATTTCCAATCGCTTTAGCTGATTTGCATAACTGCACTATTGGTCTAGAAATTCGTCTTGATAACCATAAGATAACAGCGGAAAAAACTATGTATGTCAAAACTGACATAAGTATCATGTTTAACTTAATTTCCTTCAAATTGCCGATAAAGTCAGATTGTGGAGTTGTGATAATAAGAGAAAATGGGACTTTATCGAGTTTCTTCAATGTCGCGACATATTCAGTGCCATCTTTTGTCTGATATGTTGTCTGGACTGCTCTTGTCCCAAGGAGTTCTTTAACTGCGCCAGCTAATATTTCATCCTTAGTATCTGTAACTGGCATTAGCACAATTTCTTTATCACCTTCAATTTTTGCTTCGTCATCACTAGCAGTCGATGCGATTATTTCATTTTTAGTATTTATCAAACGTACATCGGAATTTTTTGTTGGTTTTACGTGATCTTTCAAAAGTTTCTTAAAATCAGGAATACAGAAATCTATGGCAACAGCTCCAATCGGTTCTTTATGACCTTTTTGAATTATTGGATTTGTCACCGTTATTCCGGCCGTCTTCGTGGACTTAAATAGGTAAGCATCAGTCCAAGTAACTCCATTATTCATTTCGGCTTGCCGATACCAAGGACGTTTTCTTGGATCCATCGATATAGTTTGCATATTGCGCTCGAAGACAAGCGAGCAATCCTCATTCAAATATTCCCAATTTTCAATCAGCTTACCATCGATATTTTTTTCTATTTTCTTTAAAAGATACAACGCATAGCTCGGCATATCATTTGTAATTTCGTCGTCAGGTTGCTCCAAGTCGTATTTGGAAGGAGCTATATGCATATAAGTTCCATCGCTAAATCCTATATAAAAACTCAAGGCAAACGGTGTCTTTTTCAAGCCTTCTTTAAACAAATCTTCAAAATCTGAAAATCTATTCCCAAGTTTATCTGGGATAATTGCGTTTTGAGCCAAAATACCAACTAATACCTCTATTTGCTTAAAATACGAATTTAGCCAATTGGTAGCAATAGCTGAGGATTTTTTGGAATAATACTCATTGTCAAAATTCAGAATAAGTTTTCGACTTGTGTGCGATGAATACAAAATTTCAAAAAGAGCAGTTACACAGAGCAAAGCAGAAAATATCGCTAATATTTCAAACCTTAGCGTCCTGTTTTTTATTTCGTCAAATAAGCGCATACGCCTTCAACACTTGCACAGAATAACTCCCTTATCTTCTCTAGATTGTATAGTCTGTTAGTTAATTTTCTGTTAACCACTCAATCATTAAAATCAGAAATGCCTTATCAAGATATTGAAAGAACATTGAAAATTCGTTTTGTATTGTGAAATAATGAATATATCGATTAATTGGAGATACGAATCGTGACCGATTTTTGGATAGTAGACACATTTTGTAATACTCCTCTACGAGGTGTTCCTGCCACGGTGTTTTTTATTGATGATTTTTCTAATGAAAATTTGTTGCAAAGTATTGCTATGGAAATGAATTCACCAGAAAGCATATTTTTAAAAGATCTTCAAAACGGAAT
The DNA here is from genome assembly GCA_902798535.1 of uncultured Pseudomonadota bacterium. GTDB lineage: Bacteria > Pseudomonadota > Alphaproteobacteria > RUG11792 > RUG11792 > RUG11420. The sequence goes on along the minus strand of CADBWU010000018.1, from coordinate 8,332 downwards.
ATTTGAATCGGTTTGCTATACTCCGACAACAAAAGGATTGTTTTTCGGAAATAGCCTATATGCTGGAGCTAAAGTGATTTATTCAAAAACGAAACTTCGGCAATTCAGCATCACTTGTGGAATTAGGGTTTTTGCTATTAATGTTTCCGATGATGAAAAAATTGAAATACGCTTTTCAACTGTCGATTTAGAAAAAGCTCCAACTCCACTCAATCTCAGTAATGCCCTGAATGGTGAGCTTGTAGTCTCACTTGCTGCATGCAAGGGGGAACTGATTGTTGAAGTCAGAAGCCCAAGTAGATTGCAAGATTTGCAGGCAAATATGGATATGTTGAGAGGAATTAATTATGATTCATTTGTGGTTACAACCGATACGCACTACGAAACTAATTTAGATTATGATTTTTGCCTAAAGGTTTTTGCCCCGAAACTAGGAGTTTATCGTGCTATTTCCTCACCAATAGCGTGCGCCAAATTATCGGCATATTGGATTGATAGGATGGGAAAAAGCGACTTGACAGCATCAGGAATTAAAGAAGAACGATTCTATATTAAGCATGAGAATGAGTTCACATATATATCCGGATATTGTTCTATTTCTACTCAAGGTTCGCTTTTAACCGAGGTGCCATAAATCTCTGAGGCAGTCAAAAAACGGATTTTTGATGATTAAAAATAGTGTGGGGTTTTGATTCAATCTGTGATAGCATAGTTATGTGTTTGGCGGATGTGGTGGAACTGGTAGACACGCAAGATTTAGGTTCTTGTAACGCAAGTTGTGGGGGTTCAAGTCCCTTCATCCGCACCAAAGTTTCTAAAAGTAGATGGTTTGGTTGTTTTTTTTGAAAGAAATAATCGTTATGTTGCCTTCACAAAATTATCTGACGAGTCAGATCTTCCAGTAATATTTGGTCATTCCCCATACAGGTGTTCTCAGCAACAAATTGCTTGCTTACCTTAAAGTTGCAGCAAAACGGGTATATAAATTGATTTTGCATCGTTTACTTTTCAATAACCTTGGCATACTTCCGTACGAAATAGAAAGTAACAATAAAGATTTCTATATACCACGTTATCCAGTTGATTATCATTTCTGCTATCTCGCCAGGATGAACGCAATACACAAAAAAACATAGGAATACCGAGTAACATAGACAATATTATATAGCCATACCATTTTTGCACGTATGCATGTAATGGATGGTTCCAGTTTAAACAATTTGTATGGCTTAAAAAACACCTTATGCAGAACTTTCTTTGTCATGAAGTAGATGAATGTATACAGAGCGACAAGCAAGACAGCATCACCTATTGATACTCCCTTTCGGGCGCCCTCATAGAATGGGGTTACTCTAGAAAGTTCCTTTTCCAGATTGGCAACATATTCAGGGCTATACAAAAAAATCAGAACGAATCCAATGATAAAACATGCCAGTAAAAACAATCCCAAGTAAATTAGATGCCATGCAAAACTTCTAGTGCAACATATAACATCCATTTAAAATTCCGATTCATTTATCAACTCAAAATTAATTCAATACATTGACGAAGTTCGTTATACAGATTTACTAAAGCAGAGGCAATGAGCTATTTTGTTTCAGTATCTCACTGAATTTAGCCAAAATGCTCATTAACTGTAGATTTATGGATAGAATCTTGGCGGTCATGATCGCTGAAATATCACAATAAAAGCGCCTTATATTTCCTATCTCGTAATCATGCAAACGCCTATCTTTCGCGTATTTGCGCTATCTCTCTTTGGGCAAAGATAGCAAGACGCCAATTATTTCATTAAGTCGCCAAATTTTGTTAGAGAGCTGTTGAAGAAAAGTTCTATGTTGCCGACTGGCCCTTGACGTTGCTTGGCGACAATTACCTCTGCTCTATTCTTAACCTTTTCCATTTCTTCTTGCCACTTTACGTGAGCATCAGATCCTGGAGCCGGCTCCTTACGCTCTTTGTAATACTCTTCTCTAAACACAAACATAACAACATCGGCGTCCTGTTCAATAGAACCGGATTCGCGTAAATCGGAGAGCTGAGGCTTCTTATCATCTCGTTGCTCAACCGCTCGAGATAATTGCGAAAGAGCCAGGACAGGAACGTTCAGCTCTTTCGCGATACTCTTCAGCGTCCTCGTAATTTCCGATATTTCCTGCACTCTATTTTCAGCTCTATTTTTCATACTTCCGGACGCATTGAGCAATTGAAGATAATCGATTACTATAAGCCCAATATCTTTCTGTCTTTTGAGTTTTCGGGCTTTGTTACGAATTTGTGTTACTGAAAGGTTGGATGAATCCTCTATATACAACTCCAAATTACTAAGCAATTGACTGATTGAAGCAAATTGATCAAAAGCATCCTTGGGGATTTCACCACGCCGTATTTTGTCAGAAGGAATACCGGATTCTATTGCCAAAATTCTTGTTGCAAGTTGCTCTGACGACATCTCCAAGGAGAAAAAGACAACGCCAGCTCCCCCCTCCTTGTTTTGAAGTTTTGCCTTAGCTGCATTTAACGCTATTCCGGTTGCCAAAGCAGTTTTCCCCATAGACGGACGTCCTGCAAGGACTATCAGATCAGATTTTTGAAAGCCTCCAAGTAACCGATCTACAAAGTGAAATCCTGAAGTAACCCCTATTATGCTACCCTTATGATGAAACGCATTCGCTGCAGTTTCAACAGAGACGTCTAAAGCTTCTTTAAATGTGATTAAACGCCCATTACCAGAGATTTCATTGTTTAGATCATACAATTGCTTTTCTGCGTACTCTATTACGTCTTGCCCAGTCTCAGAATTGTCCATAGTCTGAGCTTCATTTATTGCATTATCACTAATTTCTACGACCTTTCGACGCAAATAAAAATCTTGAATTAGCTTTGCATATTCCGCAACGTTTGTGATGCCGATAACTGTATCAAATAAGTCTAATATGTATTTCTGACCGCCAGCTTGATTGAAAATCTCATCATTCTTCAACCTCGCAGTTATCGTTATAGGATCGGCGACAGACCCCTCGTTTCTTATACGATTTATGGCATCGTAAATTTTCTGATGCAACTCTGCAACAAAATGTTTGGATTGAAAAGTCGAAGGCATATCATCGATACGCGTGTTTTCCAGTATTAACGCCCCAAGCAACGCCTGTTCAACCTCGAGACGATGTAGGACTTTATCTCTCATTTGCTTCAATATATTCTTCAAGCATATTCAAAGAACGCTCGATAGCTTTTTCTTGAAAACCCTTGTCTTTCGACACGCTTTCTAGCCTTTCCCTGATTGTATGTATAACATTTTCTATATATTCTTTCTGCGCCTTTGAAAAAAAATTTCGTTCAAGCGCTAATTTTGCGTCCTCATACTCTCTGTTCTTTTCAAGAATAATATGCTCAATCTTCTTGTTATTGTTATCGTTGCTTATTTTTGCTTCTTTTCGGGCATTTGCCTCTTCAGCCTGGGCACTTTTTTCTAGTCGTTCTATTTCCAATCTCATCTTTTTTATTTCGTCTTCGGCATTTTTTTTTGCCTTTTCATTATTTGTGATAGTGCCCCTTATATCCTCTATAGATTTGTCTATTTGTTTATTTAGTTTTTTATAAGCAAACTTATACAACAACCACAGAGCCAATACAAAACTTATGACTAAAAACATCTGTTCACTAAGCAGTATATTCATATTCTTTTTCCATCAAATATCATTTTTTGTAGTGCGAATTCCGCTAATAAGTTTATTTTTTCAGATTCCTGCTCAGCCATAGCTTTTATATCTTCGGTGTATTTCGTTCGTAACTGTCTTACCTCGTTCTCATAATCGTGCTTCAGATTATCTAGTTGTTCAGATAAGAGCTTATGATACCTTATGCCAACTTCATTTAATATATTTGCGGTTACTAAAGCTATATTCCTGTTTGTCTCAGCTATTTTTTGTTCGAGTTCATTCCGTTCATTCTCCAACATGGTCAATTTTATATTGCCTGACGCAATAGTTTCTTCGCGTTTTTTTATTATGGCATTCATTCTGGGAATGAACCTGTTTTTCATAACAACAATTAACAGACAAAGACACACCAACAGCCAGAAGAACTGAGACGTATAATGTGAAAAATCTAACTGCGGAAGCATTTTTACGCCGTAAATAGTATGATCATTGCAACGACGAATGCCAACAAAGCTATCGATTCTATCAAAGCGAAACATAACATCCCTGTTGACACGAGATCGTTCTTAGCTGAGGGATTTCTGGCTATTGATTGGATAAGAGACGAAAACAAATTTCCTAGTCCCATTCCAACACCAAACAAAGCTATGACAGATATTCCTGCTCCTATTAATTTCGCTGCTCCTGCGTCCATTGTTCATTCTCCTTCTTTAATGCGCCTGAGATTCCAATGACTCAGACAAATACATGCATGATAAAACGACAAATACATAAGCCTGAAGCATGCACACAACAAACTTAAAAAGGTTTAATGCTACATTCACAGCAACTGGCACTGCTGAAAAATATGAAAACATAGCAATACTGGCTATTGATGCAGCAAATCCCGCTATTACTTCGATCATTATATGCCCAGATACCATATTTGCAAATAGTCGAATTCCTAAGCTTATCGGTCTAAACAAAAAAGATAAAAGCTCAATTACAATAAAAATTGGAATTAAGTATCCAGGAATTCCAGACGGACAAAAGCGTTTAAAATACGTTCTTCCTTGGTTCATTATCCCAATTATTATTGATGCAACAAAGACCATCAGCGCCATTCCGACAGTTACGCAAAGTTGACTGGTATACGAAAAAGCAAATGGAAAAAGCCCGATAACATTTCCAAACATGATGAACAAAAACAGCGCTATCATATACGGAAAAATTTCCACACCTTTCTTTCCTGTATTGGACTTCACAATTCCACCAACAAAGAAAAACAATTTTTCCACAATAAATTGCAACTTTGTCGGAACAATCCCTTGCTCTCTAGTTGCCAACAAAAATATGCCACAAATTGCAACAACAACGAGAAACATAAAGATTGATGAATTAGTTATAGATATATCCAGACCAAAAACATTCATTGGTACAACATTTTTCACCTGGAATGAAATCATAGGATCAATCATAAATGTTCTCAATGAGCAAAATCACCATTAGCCTATTACGAGTATGCCACAATGAACGCATTTAGGCAATATTAAGAATTATTTTGGGTCTTTGATAATATGTTTATAAAAAATTAATAAATATAAAATATCATATGTAATGAACAGATATAGGAACGAAAGTTCTAGATTATTTTTTTGGAGGATAATATGAATAAGATAATACAACTTAGTTTAGCTTCAGCATTAATGACAACAACATCATTTTCAATCACATCGATAACACATACATTAGAAACAGGTATGGCAATAGCTAATGGGACACAGGTTATATTGCCAGAAAATCACGTGCTGACAAACAGTGGAACTAATAACGGCTTATCAGGCGGGACATATGACGCAAGTAGGAGTACAGCTATAGACGTGTTGGTCGGCGGCCGCTTGGTTGCAGATGCGAGTGATCAACAACAAAACGAACCATCAGGTACTGGCGGTACAATCGGCACAGATGGAGAAAATGACAATAATGGCCTTACTGTCAGGCATCACGAAGCAAATTGGGTAGAAAGCGATACTGCTTCCAAAATTTATGGCATCGCCTGTGAACGAGGATTTATTTCTGATTCAATTAATTTCGCCAAAGATACATACTTGCAAGAAATGTACGATACATCAAAACTTGACCGCATATATTTTGATAACAATGACCCGCAAACAATTGGGGAAGGCTCGAAAATTCTACTATCGACAACAACTCAAGGCAACCTAGGTGACGGAGAAAAAGTTTTATCTACTTCAGCTAATAATATAACTAGCTCTAATTTGGTAGAGCCTGGGGCAGCTTTCACCATTCATGCACTATCAAACAAAAATGCCATAATATCAGCAAATCTTTCGAATAATGGTGATGATTTCTCAGGTAAATTTAGTGCAGGTTATACTCCCTCTAACAGTTTGCAAATTTTGCCAGCAGAATCTAAAACTTTAACTTTTACAGGGGATAACAGAGCTTTTAGCGGGATGATAACTATTGGCGATTCAGATAACTGTGGAACTATTGTCTTTGGAGATGAAGAGTCAGACAAAGATTCAACAAACGCGTTGGGAAACTACACTTCCATGACTGTAAACAATAACTCAACCGTATCCTTAGCTGGAAGCGATAAAGTTACGATCAATAAAGAGTGGAAGCTCTACGGTACAGCAAAGCTTCAGGCTAACGGAAGAATTGCATTAACCGGGGAAGGAAACATAACGTTCGGCAAATGAATAAATTAGAGTGCCTCATCAGACACAAAAATCAGCACTAAAATCATCAACGATGACGAAAATTTTAGTGACGATGCTGATAGTGCCAGTGGGTTCTCGTAATTCTGAAGACTCCGGTCTATAAGAAAGCTAAAAGCATCTCAAGAGCTCCCGCGTTTGGGGAGTTCTTGAGATATTTAATCATAAGTAAATCCTAATTTCTTAAGAAGGGCAAGATCGTCAGTATAGCGAGAATTGTTTACGGTCAACAATTTTTTGCCTATAAAAATGGAGTTAACTCCGGCAAAAAAGCAAAGAGTTTGCAATTCCGCCGACATCGTTTCGCGCCCCGCTGACAGCTTGAGAAACGAGCGCGGAAACATTATTCGCGCTAACGCCAAAAATCTAACCAAATCAAAACTATCTATTTCCGGAGCATCTTCCAATGGAGTCCCGGGAATTTTAACTAGTTTGTTTATAGTTATAAGATCCGGATCTTTGCCTAATGACTTAAGTTTCAGCAACATACTTATCCGATCTTCATTAGATTCCCCAATACCCAGAATACCGCCTGTGCATATTTTTATTCCATGTTGTTGGCACAAAGTCAAAGTATTCATACGTTCTTCGATAGTTCTTGTCGTGATTATGCTTTTATAATATTCCGGAGAAGTATCGATATTATGATTATAATAATCTAACCCACCTTTTTTAAGCTGCACTACTTCATTTTCATTTAATGTCCCCATGCAACAACATGCATTTAATCCTAGTTTTTTTATTTCAACTATAGCCTTGCAAACCAGCTCTAATAACTCCTGACTAGGCTTTCGTCCAGATGCCCCTAGGCAAAATCTGCTGGCTCCCATCTCTTTAGCTTCGCGAGCGGCTCTTGTTATTTCCTCTAAGTTTGTTATTCTTTCCATCGGAGCACGATTTTTATTTCTTTTCGATTGGGCGCAATATGCGCAGTCCTCAGGGCACCCCCCAGTTTGAATACTCAGTAACGTACACAACTGCATCTTCGTGATATCGAAATTTTGTTTATGGACAGTTTGGGCGTTGTATAGCAATTCTAACAATGGGGAGTTAAATATCTTTTTAGCCTTCTCTAAATCAAACATCAAAACTGCAGTGAACCTCCGACAACTGGAGCAACAACTGTCTTCGTCCAATAATTTATACAATTAGTAATACTTTCTTTAAAAACCGCTTGGTTGTGAGTCTTCAAGATATATCCAGACACCCCGAACTTATACGCTCTCTCAACTAATCCAGAATCAATCACATTCGTCAGCATTACAACAGGTATTTCCTTCGTCCTATCATCCCGTTTCAATTCCTTTAATACGCTAAGACCATCCCGCTTCGCTATGAACGGATCAATAAACACAACATTAGGCTTTGGAAAATTCGGGCACAGAGTCTTGTATTTCAAAACCTCCAAAGATTGCACGCCATCATGAACAAACAATACATTCAGACTATCAATGTCCTCCATAGCGTATCGTATAAGCGCCTCATCTGCAGGATCTGGCTCGGCGACTAAAATATTTATATCCCGCATTTCAGTCCCACAAACCACCCTACTTCGCCCATCATACGCGGAAAGCTCGTTGCCAACAGCTAGGAAGAAATTGCTCATTTCGAGACCATACAGCTCTGCAAGTGTATACAAAGTTGAGACCGCAACTCGACTTTTCGCCTGCTCATACTTCTGAAGTTGCTGATACGAAATGCCCAGGTTTTCCGAAACATCTGTTAAACTCATTTTTCGCTTCTTGCGCTCTTTTCTCAGTTGCATACCAATGAATTTGTCGATAGGCTTCAACCGACTGACCTTAACGTTCTCATTAACAACATTGCCATCGTCCCGCATCATAAATACTCCACAAAACTTTCAACGTTTAAAACACGCCCAACGGAATGCCAGTCTACACCAATATAAAGAGTTATATGTTATCGTTATAGTTGTATAATATTTTA
>CADBWU010000017.1 GCA_902798535.1 uncultured Pseudomonadota bacterium | reverse complement strand
AATCAAATGCCTTTGCGCCTAAACTGACTTGATTGTCATATACGGCACCCGGAATTTTTAATTTTATAGTTGTTTCACTATCTGGATTTATCTTTGGGGTACACTTCGCAATACAGTACTCATCAGCCCCAGGAGTAAATGTAAAGTAATTATTTGGAGTATTACTACATCCGTTAAATATAATAGTTGTGGCATAGCTAGACATTACGCCAAACAGCGCAATCACCAAAGCCTTAATTAGATTGTTCACTATTACCTCCAACTACAATCATTCTTATTTAGTTGTACAATAAAATGGTTAATATTTCGTTAATCTCGCGAATAAATACCCACTCGGCGTTAAAATATTATTTAGAGCGCGTATAAACTCGACAACCAGTTCTTCTGGCGTCTGAAGTAAATCATGACGTGCTTTACCGCTCCATTCTCCTTCATTGCCTTATCTTAACTTATCAATCAACCTTCTGTATCGCGGAGCCCAAAATGCCGTTTTAATTTTTATTAAAAATTTTACTCATAATTTTGACATTTCTTCGAAATCCTCCTCCCAGATATGGTATGTGTCTCATCTTCAAAGTACCCTTGTGATACTGCTTTGTTAATTCCTTCACGTGAAACATTTTGCATTTTCGACATATGATTTAATAAACTTAAATTTGATAAGTGTGATATTTTTCCCGAGGGATAGCGATGTTTGCAAATCTATCTGATAAATTGGTTTCAGTTATAAAAAAGATAGGAGGAAGAGGGATACTGACTGAGGGGATAGTAAATTCTGCCATAGAGGAAATCAGGATTTCTCTGCTGGATGCCGATGTTGCTCTGCCGGTAGTTAAAGATTTCGTTGCAAAACTTAAAGAAAAATTGGCGGGAAGGAAAGTTCTGAATAGTATAGCTCCAGAACAAACCGTGTTGAGAGCTTTGTATGATGAATTGGTTGTATTTCTCGGGTATTCTGACAACGATTCAAATTTTAGGCGAGGGAAAATTTTAATGCTTGGGCTTCAGGGAACCGGGAAAACAACAACTTCTGCAAAACTGGCAAATTTTTTTAAAAATAAGTTTAATCGAAAAGTTTTGCTGGTATCTTTGGATACTTATCGCCCCGCAGCGATAGAACAGTTAAGAGTACTGGCTCGTAATAATTCCATAGATTTTTTTGAAGATTTTTTGCCAGGAGATACTCCCGTGGATATTGCCAGAAAATCTCTCAGTGCTCAAGATAAGTATGACATTACCATATACGATACAGCCGGGAGGCTACATATCGATGAGAGCATGATGGACGAGGTAATTTCGTTGAAGCAATGCATACAACCGAATGAGTTACTTCTTGTTGTCGACGGTATGATGGGACAGGATGCCGTGAATATGGCAAAGTCGTTCAATGACGCCACTAAGCTAACCGGCTTGGTTTTTACAAGGATGGACGGTGACTCCAAGGGCGGGGCTGTTCTTTCTGCGAAGTATATGGCAAATTGCCAAATCAAATACATTTGCACTGGAGAAAAAATCTCAGATATCGAAGAATTTAACCCAAAACGTATTGCTTCTAGGATATTGGATCAAGGAGATATGCGTGGTTTGATTGAAAAATCACGGTCACTAGATCAAGCCAGTTTGCAGAAAACTATAGACAATAAGTTTGATTTAGAAAGTATGGAAGCCTATCTCGTGCAGTTGACTAAGATTGGTGGATTGCATGGAATGATGAAATTGATGCCTGGTATGAATAAACTTAAATCGCAACTTGAACGACCAGCATTCTCTGAAAAAATTCCTCTTAGGGCGCTGGCGATAATACGCGCCATGACAAAAGAAGAGCGTCGCAATCCTCAAATACTAAACGCATCAAGACGTCGCCGTATAGCAAAAGGATGCGCCCAAGAGGTGGTGGATGTTAATCGTCTTATCAAGGATTTTGAAATGCTGAAACGAGTTATGTCCAAAAAATTAGCAGGCAAAAAAGTGAGAGCGATGGATCTAATGCGACGCTAAGGCGCTAAACCGTTCATATCGATGGGTATCGTGTGTCCTCTACTTTTTGGAATTTTTCAAAAGTTCTGAGGCAAAAATTGTTTCACGCAATTGTTCTCCTAGTGATGAAAAATTCCCCGGGGTATGTGGAACAAATACCACGTTTGATTTTGAGCTTGCTCCTATGTCTTTTAATGTGTCGATGTATTGTATGAGCAAGACCATATCCATCACATGTGTTGGCGTCGTTCCGGTTTGCTTCACAAATTCATCAACAGACTGGCAAAGCCCCTCTATAATTGCTTGTCTTTGTCCAGCAACACCTTTCCCGTGAAGAATACAAGCTTCTGCTTCGGCTTCGGCCTGTTTTACTTTTAAAATTTTTTCAGCTTCTCCTTTTTCTGTGGCTGCCACCCTTAGTCTCTGGGCTGTATTTATTTCGTTCATGGCTGATTTAACATTAGCATCCGGGTCGATATCTGTTACCAATGCCTTAATTATCTCATATCCAAAATCAGCCATTGGCTTCTCAAGCTCCTCTTTTACAGCATCTGCTATATCATCTTTGTGCGAAAATACATCATCTAGGTCCATAGCCGGCACTTGCGCTCTCACTAAATCAAAGACAAATGATGTTATTTGCCCGACTGGATCCTGAAGCATATAAAAAGCTTCATAAATTTTCGATTGCAAAACTCTGTATTGCACAGCGATAACCGCTTTAACGAATACATTATCCTTAGTTTTAGTTTCCACGACAACTTCTAACTGATGTATTCGCATTGAAAGACTTGCTCGTTTATTTTCAATCAATGGAATTTTAAAATTTAGTCCGGGGTAGGCAAGTCTTTGAAATTTTCCTAGCCGTTCTATGATAGCGCAAGTTTGCTGATCTACAATAAAAGCGGCGCTGCAAACTAATAACAATATCGAGGCAATGATGATATACAAAACCATTGTATAAGTCCAAAAACTACCATTATTTTAAGTATAGCATACCAGAACGGGCGTGTTTGTGAAGGGGGATTTATTTTATGGAAAAAATATCCTTTGTGAGATTTATCTATAGATTAGGTTAAATTTGTTATAAGATGAAGTTATGTAAACCTGGTTATTTTGTGGAAAAATTTATGGAAAACAAACAAAAATGTTCTGGATGCGGTTGTAAAGCTTCTATAATCGTGTCTATTTTGGCATTGATAGTGGCGTCAGCTGCGTATTTTTGCCCCAAGAAGTCATCATCGGTGACTGAAAATGCGACTTTTGATGAAAAAGTCCGAGGTATAATAGTCGATACAGTAAAACAAAATCCTCAACTTGTTATGAACGCTATGGGAGAGGGCATAGCAAAACAGCGCGAGGATGAATTGAAAAAAATTGAGCAGGCAGTCTCAGACAAAAGCGCAGATATTACTAAATTAGCCATGAAGTTTGGAAAACTTGAATCCAAGGCGTCAGTGATTTGTTTTATCGATCCATTGGAAAAAGCATGTATCGAGATACAAAAACAAATGCTAAATATGGTGAAAGAGAGGAAAGATCTTTGCTTCAAGATAATTCCTGTTGCGGTTTTGGGTAACGATTCCGTAACACTTGCTAAGGTCTATTTGGCTGCGTATGAGAAAAGTGCGGAGAAGGCTATAAAGTTTATTGAAAGTGTAACCTCAAAAAAAGGAGATATGGACAAGAAAGCCATCGAAGCGTCACTGAAAGCTGCAGGTTTGGATAATAAAGAAATAGAAGGCATGATGGATGATTGCGATAAAAAGTTGGCAGAAAATGGCAGGCTGGCAGAGAGTCTGAAATTGCCTTTAGTTCCAGCAATATTTACGTTGAAGGATGGAAAGGCAACAATGTTGCGCATTTCTTCTGCTGAACAGTTCATGCCAGCTATAGAAGCGACTACGAAGTAAAAAATTCTTTTGGTACAAGTAAGTTTGGCAAAACCTCCCTTGGGCGATTAGTCCAGAGGAGGTTATTTTTATATCTAAAAAATTATAAATTTTGTTGCACTCAGCAATCGAATGATATATAATGAATTCAAAGAGAATATCGCGGGGTAGAGCAGCTTGGTAGCTCGTCAGGCTCATAACCTGAAGGTCGTTGGTTCAAATCCATCCCCCGCAACCAATTTTATATCAGGTGCGGGGTAGGCACTCAAGTGACAAAGGCTGGTTCAATTTTAGAAAAATTCATATATGAGGCTGAAAAGTTCTCGTTTGTAAAAGCGTTAGATGTTGCGCAGCAAAGATGCGAAATGAGTTTTGTCGATATCAAATCAAACGTGAATTATACATCGAAGTACATAGATGTTTCTAAGGTTGAGGGCATCAAAGATGGTCTTGCCGAAATACATGTGAATATGAATGGGATTATCGGAATTGAAAGTCCTATACCTGACAGTTATACCGAGGAATTTTTAAGTTATGATCGTACCACGCGTGGAGCATTGTGCGATTATTTTGATATATACAACAGCAAAATACTTTCACTAAGGTATGCGTTCTTAAAACGGCAAAATATTGAAACCCTATCGAGTCCGATTGAAAATTCCGTTATAGGAAATATAATTTTTAGCCTTTCCGGTTTTGAATTTAACACGCATTCCAAGACAGATATAATTCCTGAACAATTTAAGGTTTCTGTTCAAAATTTGTTTTGGCGCCACACAAGATCTAGTTCGGGATTAAAAACTGTTTTGGAAAGCTTTTTTAAAGTGCCAATAGAAATACGCCAGTTTGAAGGCGGTTTTATACAGGCTCCGATCGGAGAGCGGATGTCTATTGGGACAAAGGGGAGGTACAATAAATTAGGAGAAAACAGTTTGTTGGGAGATAAAGTTTGGGATGCGACGAAAGGTATAACAATTTTGATTGGCGCTTTGGATTTTGAGCAATATACAAAATTTTTGCCCAAAAAATCTTCAAAAGATCGAAAGTTTTCCTCGCTTCAAAAGATGAAGGAAATCATACGTCTTTACGTTCCTCACGGGATTGATGTCCATCTGCATTTCTTTCTAGATCAATGCCTGGTTAGGGAAACGTTGCTTAACGGAGACAATCGTTTGAATAAAGACACATTTATACTGGGGCTTCACAGTTCCAAAAGTGCGTTTTTTATAGAAAGTGTTTAGTTATGAAGATTATGCAAAATGATATTTTCGGTCAGCTTCACGATACTAAGCCCGAGAAAGAGAAAAAGCTGTCAATGGCAGTGCCTAAAAATTTCCCGTCTATTACTCTGAATGATGGATTAAATGAAATTGAGGCTTCCGCGAATGCAATGCTTATACATAAAATCTTGGAAAAAAGGTTGATAAATGGAGGTTTAGAGACACAATTACAACAGGCGATATTCCAGCGCGTGCTCAACAATGAGCTTTCGATAAAATCTGGACAGTTAGACCCGTCGACCGCCACGCGTGATTCGCTGATAGCATTTTTTATTATGCCACGTTGCTCTAGCCGGTAGCGATATTCTATTTTTTGATAAAATTTTGATAAAATAAGGGATATAATTTTGAACGGGGTAGAGCATGAATATATTCATAACAGGAACGGATACTGATATCGGAAAAACAATAACATCTGCCTGGATTTGCAAAAACACTTCTGCTTCATACTTTAAACCGATACAAACTGGTGATGATTCCGATGCAAAGACAGTCAGTCAATTTTCTTCAACAACGCGTATTATTCCTAATGCGTATAGATTGAAAGCACCGCTATCAGCATATGATGCCGCGTGCCTTGAAGGAATAGATATCGATATAGACACGATAAAAAGGCAATGTCCACCAAATAATACAGTAATCGAAGGAGCAGGGGGAACTCTCGTGCCAATTACACACGACATCATGATGGCTGATTTAATTAATCTCATGAATGCGAAGGCGTTAATAGTAGCTAAATCTAAATTAGGATTTTTAAATCATATATTTTTGACCGTCGAGGCTTTAAAAGCTAGGAACATCGATATCTTGGGCATTATCTTGAACGGAAAAACAACACTAACCAACACAGTCGAGAATTTCTCAAGATGTAAAGTTCTAGCTACGCTAACAGATCTGAATGCGGTATCAAATTCCCCCATTCCTCCGAGCATCAAATCCGCACTCACCTTATAAAAATTTCTATGAAAATTGGTGGGTCCTGTAGGACTCGAACCTACGACAACTCCGTTATGAGCGGAGGGTTCTAACCAACTGAACTAAAGACCCACTCTCTGCACAGATGGTAACACAAAATTTTCAAGTCAGTCAAACTTTTTTCATATCCATAGATAATTAACACGAAATATGTGTTCATTAAGCGAGATTATATATTTACTCTCAATCGCGATATTGTGAATACAACCCTATAGCTTGGATGGCTGTGATTTTTAGTGATAAAATTGCACAGAGTCTGTGAGTGTTTTTTTATGTATTTAAAATTATTAGAAGATTTGGTGTCTTTTGAGACAGTAACCCCAGAAGGAAGCAGCGCAATTAATTATTGTTCTAACTTTCTCGAAAAGTTGGGATTTACGTGCTGGAAGTTGCAATTTGGGAATGTAGCCAATTTATATGCGAAATATGGCGATTTTGAAAAAAATCTTTGTTTCGCCGGGCACATAGATGTGGTTCCGCCAATGGAAGGTTGGAATACAAATCCTTTTATTTTGACCAATCGTGATGGGAAGCTTTATGGGCGTGGGACAAACGATATGAAAGGCCCTTTGTCATCGGCTTTGTCTGCTATTGCAAAATTTTTGAACACAAATCCTCGTGGTGTTTCAATTTCTGTTTTGCTAACTAGCGATGAAGAGATAATGGGAGAAGACGGGACAAACCGAGTCGTAGAATGGCTACTGAGTCGTAACGAAAAGATAAAGGGATGTATTCTATGCGAAAGTTGTTCTCCTAGCAGGAGTGGAGAATACATCAAAATTGGTTGCCGAGGAAGTTTGAATGTGGATTTTACATCCATGGGGGCTCAATGTCACGTCGTAAATGGAAAACAATATGGAAATCATTTACATGGTTTTGTAGCGTTTCTGTCTCAATTTTCTAATACAGCATTAGATGCTGGAAGTGCGAATTTTTCTCCTTCTGACATAGAGATGACATCTGTGGACGTTGATAACGATACTCGCAATGTTATTCCGGGCATAGCAACAGCAAAATTTAATATTCGCTTCAATGATAATTGGTCATTTGATACTCTGGAGGATTTTATTACCAAAAAGTTACCACAAAATATTTCTGTTAAATTTAAACGCTTCAGTGCTCCATTTATTGGTGCGGGTGATGAGTTTATTAAATTTTGTTCATCTGCGGTTACAAAAGCAATAGGAGTCGTTCCTGAATGCGGAACATATGGTGGCAATTCGGATGCAGTGTCTCTTCACAGAATTACGGATGTGGTCGAAATTGGCACACCTATTTCAAATGCTCACATTGTTAATGAATGGTGCTCCATTGAGGAATTGCAAGTTCTCGAAACAGTTTATTATGAATTGCTTAGTGCCTGGTTAAATTGAGGTGCTTATTAACGTGTGAACGAAAATTTTTGACAAATTCTATAGTTAGGACATAGAATTCTAGTATGATTTTCACTTGGTGAGTATTATGTCATTTATAAAAAGCGTATATGCGAGAGAAATTTTAGATTCACGGGGATATCCAACGGTGGAAACCGAGGTCATTTTGGAATCTGGAGCAGTTGGTATTGCATCAGTGCCATCTGGGGCTTCTACAGGAGCTTTTGAAGCAATCGAGCTTCGAGATGGCGGAGAGCGTTTTGTCGGCAAAGGAGTCTTGAACGCTGTTGATAATGTGAACAACATAATATCACCTAAGTTGATTGGTGAGGATGCTTCTAATCAGTCAAAAATTGATCAAATTATGATTGAGCTGGATGGAACCCCCAATAAAGCTAAGCTTGGAGCTAATGCAATTTTGTCGGTAAGTTTGGCTGTTTGTCATGCAATGGCCGAATATCACAATTTACCGCTTTATCGATACATAGGCGGAATCGCAAAGTGTAGCTTACCGCGTCCTATGATGAACATATTGAATGGTGGTGCACATGCTGATAATAAAATTGATGTGCAGGAATTTATGATTGTGCCAGCGAAAGTCGCAACATTCAAGGAATACATCGTTATGTGCGCCACCATATATCACAACTTAAAAAAGTTGCTGAAATCAAAAGGCTTGAATTCAAATGTTGGAGATGAAGGAGGAGTAGCTCCAAATTTGTCATCGACCAGAGAGGCTTTAGATTTAGTTATTGAAGCGATTAAGATTGCAGGGTATAGACCTTATGATGATGTTCAAATAGCTCTTGATGTTGCTGCTTCTGAGCTCTTCAAAGATGGTCAATACACTATAGAAGGGCAAACAAAAACATCAGATGAAATGATAGAATTTTATAAAGAATTGATTAAGGATTATCCAATAATTTCCATAGAAGATCCATTAGCCGAAGAAGATTGGAATGGATTTGCCAAAATGAACAGAGAACTTGGGGATAAAATTCAGATAGTGGGCGATGACTTATACGTCACAAATCCAAGCAGATTGGCTAAAGGAATTGATTTGATGGCATCTAATGCAATTCTGATTAAACTAAATCAGATAGGAACATTAACTGAAACTCTGCGAGCGATTAAGTTGGCTCAAGATAATGGGTATAACACTGTGATTTCACATAGATCTGGTGAAACTGATGATACAACCATAGCTGATTTATCCGTAGCAGTTGGGGCAAAATTCATTAAAACTGGAGCTCCAGCTCGCGGTGAGCGTGTCGCGAAATATAACCAGTTGCTCAGAATTGAGGAGGACTTGTCATAATTGTTTATGAAAGCCAATGAGGGACGATTGAATTTAGTGCAAATTTATGTAAAACTCAAAATAGATGTTTTTGGTTTTTAGGAAAATTATGTCACTATTTTCAACTAAGTCTAATAGTTCTGTGGAAGTTTTGTCAAAAATTCTCGCAGATTCATACGTCCTTCTTTTGAAGACACAAAATATTCACTGGAACATTGAGGGCTCAAAGTTTAGGTCGATACACCTAATGACGGAAGAGCACTATAATAACTTATTTGATGCTATTGACTGTATTGCGGAGCGTATCAGGATGGTTGGTGCTAAAGCTCCAGCTACATTCGCTGAATTTGCAAAGTTAGCATCCTTTGATGAAAAAGTAGATACGGATAATCAAAATGAGATGCTGAATGCTTTATTATCCTCACATGAGGCAATTCGGGTGGATATAATCTCTGGTATTAAGAAATTGGAGGATAGTGATGATTTTGGTACCATTGGTGCCATTGATGTGCTGAATTCCAGGCTGGCTTTCCACGATAAGGTTGTGTGGATGCTTAAATCAACTTTAAAGAAATAACTTTATGATTGCCATGGTGGCAATGACTGTGTGCATTGCCACCGTTTTACATAGAATGTTTAAGGTAGTAACAAATTATGTATGAAGTGCTTGAAAGCCAGAATATGAAACTTGCACACAGAAATGCCCATAGAGTCGATGAAACGCCAAGTACCGTCCAGTTTACAATATCGCACGGTGGGGTTTTTGCGTCCATAGGTGTTGAATTTAAAGATGGTAACTCTGAAACACATCCATGTAATCCACGCCACCAGTGATTTTCTACACCAAGGTGATAGAATGTGAATGCTAGCGTGATGAAGGCTATTGTTGGTAACAGAGGCTTTCCCCATTTTGGGAGCAGTGCAATAATTCCTGTGGCGAGGAAAAGATAGCGTGTTATTAAGCAAAGTTGGCAAGGCTCCTTTTCCAGCCACAACTGCGAAATTATCGATGTTAAAACAATGCCCGTCGCCATGATGAATATCATTCGGTTTACAAAATTTTCTTTAAAAATAAACATCTTGCACTTATAACCAGCTCATCATTAGTATGATATGAATGAAAATATCTAGTGGGCAAATGATTTATATAGAAATTTGGGATGTAAAGTTTTTGTCTCATAAATGCTGGAGTTATTTGGAGTGGGAACTGTTTTTTTTATTTGCTACTGTGTTTTTATTGTGTTAGGCTTTGCTAAGCGGTATCGTGTTGGCAATTAAATGTTAAATCTCGATTCATGTCGAAATGTGCTGGTCGTTGGATATGGCGTTTCGGGGAAATCGGCTTATGAATTTTTAAAAAAGCGCGGATTAAATGTCTCTGTTTATGATGATAGAGATGAAGAGATTCCGGACAGAGTAGCTGATGCACAGTGCAGAGATTTTGATGTAGTAATTAAAAGTCCATCAATTCCATTTATGTCGCATAATTGCCATTCAGTGATAAAAGAGGCAAATGAAGCTGCTATTCCAGTTTTATCTACTTTTGATGTTTTTAGGATTTATAATCAGAATGCGAAGATAATCGCTGTGACCGGAACTAATGGCAAATCTACTACAACGGCTTTGATTTGTCATATTATGCGCAAAGCGGGATTTTCAGCAGAGATGGGGGGAAACATTGGAGTGCCTTATTTTGATATGCCAGAGGCAGAATGGTATGTCCTTGAAATGTCATCTTATGAGCTAGCAAGTTCACAATACTTAGGCTTTGAAATAGCCTGCGTTTTGAACATTGAACCTGATCACTTGGCGTTCCACGGGAATCTGGCAAGCTATACGTCAGCTAAGCATAAGGTGCTGGAACACGCGAAGTTTAGATTCATTTCGTACGAAGATAAAATCACTATGGCGCGTTATGCTTCAGGAGAAAATGTTGTAACAATTTCGACCCAAAATGAACCAAATTCAGATATATATGTTTGCGAAAATGCTATTTTTAATAATTTTACGAACAGAATAGCTGTTAATCTTTCTGTTTTTCCGAATTTGCCAGGTAAGCATAATCATCAAAATATTGCGTTTGCTTATGCAATTTGCAAACATTTGGGATTAAAATCCAGGGAAATTATTAACCATATATCTAGTTTTGTGCCATTGCCGCATAGATTAAATACTGTGCGAAAAATTGATGATGTGGTTTTTGTTAATGATAGCAAAGCGACAAATCCTGGAGCAGCCGCGAGAGCTTTAGCTACTTTTGTTGGGTATAAGATATACTGGCTTGTTGGAGGGAGAAGTAAAAAGGTTGATCCGATGCCTTACATAAAAGATTACATATCTGGCGTGCAAAAAATATACCTTTTTGGTGAATCAATGGACGAATTTGAAGGGATATTTGAAGGAATAAAAAAGACAGTACGTTGTCAGACGATGATGACAGCTATTAATATGGCTTACAAAGACGCTAAACTGGACAGTGTGGCAGCTGTCGTACTTTTGTCACCAATGTGCGCCAGTTTTGACCAATTTGAAAGTTTTGAGCACAGAGGTAACGAGTTCGTAAGAATAGTTCAGGAATTGGATTAGTGTCACTCAGAGTTTCGAAGATACTACGAAAATGGTTTTTATCAATAGATCGAGTGCTATTGGTGTCTATATTCGCTTTGATATCTATCGGTGCTTGGATTAGCGTTGCGTTGACTCCATCGGTTGCGATAAAGCTTGGTTTTGCTCCTTTTCATTTTGCCAAATTGCATTTGCTGATTATTCCTGTGGCCATGTTGATAATGCTGATTACATCGGCTTTGCCTGCAAAATATATTGGAAAACTAGCAGTTGTTGGATATTTTGTTTGTTTGATTTTAGTCACTTGTGCATTGTTTTGGGGGGCGGAAATCAAAGGAGCACGTCGCTGGCTTAGTATATTCGGATTTTCTTTGCAACCATCGGAGTTTTTAAAACCAATAAGTGCGGTGATAAGTGCTTGGTTAATTTCTGAACAATACAGAGATCGTAATTTCCCTGGGCTCCTGTTGTCTTCGGCAGTAATTGCTATCATAATCCCTTTTTTGCTTTTTCAGCCTGATGTAGGGATGACCGTCATTATCGTTGGGACATTATTTGCTCAGTTTTTTATTTCAGGGTTGTCAATTTCGATGATAATTGCAGTTGTGGCTTTACTAGCTTCTGCAATGTTTGGATTGTATCTAATGCTTCCACATTTTGCAGACAGAATTGATAAATTTTTTGTAAAAACTGAGGATGCCGACGTATACCAGATACAAAAATCCATAGATGCATTTAAACATGGTGGGATATTCGGTAACAATCCGGTTAGTAGTGGAATGAGGGGGATGGTGCCGGATTCTCATTCGGATTTTGTGTTTTCAATCATAGGGGAAGAGTATGGTTTTGTCATGTGTCTCATTATAGTCATACTGTTTGCGATATTCATAACGAGGGCAATGGTTAAAATCATTAAGTCAGCTAGCATATTTACTTTTACTGCTGTGTTTGGGATCCTTTTCCAAATTGCATGCCAAGTTATGATAAACATCTGTACAACATTAAATTTAATTCCAACCAAAGGGATGACTTTGCCTTTTATAAGCTATGGTGGTAGCTCAATGCTTGCCTCCGCGATTAGTGTTGGGATAATTCTTGCCTTAACAAAAAAGAACAACTTGCAACAAGACATATTGTAATTGCTAAGTGCGATTTTATCAGTCGCGGTGTCTTTGTTGTTGAGGAAATTTTGATGCGGTATGGGGGTAAATTTGCCACATTTGCGGCCAGAAAATCATTTATAAGATGTTTTTTTTGAAATTTGTATAAAATTTTAGAATTTTTTTTACTCGCAAAATGCCTGGAAAAGGCCATTTTTTGCACAACATGACAAAAAAGTTATATTTTTTTTGAAAAAAAATATTGCGCAGGGAAATTGATGGTGGTAGTATTTATCTTGTCGGGATGAGATGATGAGCTCTCGGAGCAAAGAATCGAAACCGGCAGGTTCTAGGAAGAAGTGAATTATAGGTAGTGAACAGGTGACGTGATAAAAACACGGACATTTTGTTCATTAAGACGATAAGGAAAAGACGAACTTTAAACAAGTAACAGTCAAATTCCAAAAACGAAGAGTTAATGAGCGGATGGATTAAACATGAGAGTTTGATCCTGGCTCAGAACGAACGCTGGCGGCATGCTTAACACATGCAAGTCGAACGGTGTTTTCTAGTACTTGTATTAGGAAACATAGTGGCAAACGGGTGAGTAACGCGTGGGAATGTACCCTTTGGTATTGAATAACGTCTGGAAACGGACGCTAATACAATATAAGCTCGAGAGAGGAAAGAGAAATCGCTGAAGGAGTAGCCCGCGTTAGATTAGGTAGTTGGTGGGGTAATGGCCTACCAAGCCAATGATCTATAGCTGGTCTGAGAGGATGAACAGCCACATTGGGACTGAGACACGGCCCAGACTCCTACGGGAGGCAGCAGTGGGGAATATTGGACAATGGGGGAAACCCTGATCCAGCGATGCCGCGTGAGTGATGAAGGTCTTCGGATTGTAAAGCTCTTTTATAAGTGAAGATAATGACGGTAACTTATGAATAAGCTCCGGCTAACTCCGTGCCAGCAGCCGCGGTAATACGGGGGGAGCGAGCGTTGTTCGGAATGACTGGGCGTAAAGGGCGCGTAGGCGGATTGTTAAGTTTGGTGTGAAATACCTGGGCTCAACCTGGGAACTGCATTGAAAACTGGCAGTCTAAGAGAATTGTATGGGATGATGGAATTATGCATGGAGAGGTGGAATTCATAGATATGCATAGGAACACCGGGGGCGAAGGCGATCATCTGGGCAATTTCTGACGCTGAGGCGCGAAAGCGTGGGTAGCAAACAGGATTAGATACCCTGGTAGTCCACGCTGTAAACGATGAATGCTAGACGTTGGAACTTCATAGTTTCGGTGTCGTAGTAAACACGATAAGCATTCCGCCTGGGGAGTACGGTCGCAAGATTAAAACTCAAAGGAATTGACGGGGACCCGCACAAGCGGTGGATTATGTGGTTTAATTCGAAGCTACGCGCAAAACCTTACCAGCTTTTGACATGTATCTTAACTGGGAGAGAGATTTCCTGGGACACCTCGGGTGAAGGTAACACAGATGCTGCATGGCTGTCGTCAGCTCGTGTCGTGAGATGTTGGGTTAAGTCCCGCAACGAGCGCAACCCTTGCTGTTATTTGCCATCGGGTAATGCTGGGCACTATAGCAGAACTGCCGGTGATAAGCCGGAGGAAGGTAGGGATGACGTCAAGTCCTCATGGCTCTTACAGGCTGGGCTACACACGTAATACAATGGTTGTGACAGAGAGTTGCAAGATGGTAAAACATGGAGCGAATCTCAAAAAGCAACCTCAGTTCGGATTGTCTTCTGCAACTCGAAGGCATGAAGTTGGAATCGCTAGTAATCGCAGATCAGCATGCTGCGGTGAATACGTTCTCGGGTCTTGTACACACTGCCCGTCACACCATGGGAGTTGGTTCTACCTTAAGCCGGTGCGCTAACTAGTAATAGAGGCAGCTGACCACGGTAGGGTCGATGACTGGGGTGAAGTCGTAACAAGGTAGCCGTAGGGGAACCTGCGGCTGGATCACCTCCTTTCTAAGGAAATAATTTTACCATTCAAATGTGTAAGAATGGTTCACGTCGCCTGTTGACTACCTATACGAATATGAGAGCCTGGAAGGAGCAGGGAAGGGCTAGTAGCTCAGCTGGTTAGAGCACACGCTTGATAAGCGTGGGGTCGGAGGTTCAAGTCCTCCCTGGCCCACCAGGAGTGAAAGCAGAGGCGAACTGGGGGTATAGCTCAGTTGGGAGAGCGCGTGCTTTGCAAGCACGAGGTCATCGGTTCGAGCCCGTTTACCTCCACCAAAGTTGCGACGGACGATCGAAGGGGGTGTAGCTCAGCTGGGAGAGCACATGCTCCGCAAGCATGGGGTCGTCGGTTCAAGTCCGATCACCTCCACCAAGATTGCGCTAGACTTAAGCAGATTACTTTTGATCTGTTTAAACCTAACGCGAAAAGTTGGGAAGTTCTTTAAACAAAGTGAATCGAAAAATATCCAAGATTAGACTTGTAGTGATAACTATGAGAATAATCAAACACTTTTTGCGATGTTATATCGAAGGATATAACATAATAGCACTGAGATAAGAGTTTATTTGAGAACTTGAAAAAGCGATCATTTAAATTCTGACTTTTAACAAAACAAGCGCAAAAAGGGCATTTGGTGGATGCCTTGACACTAGGAGGCGATGAAGGACGTAGTACGTTGCGAAAAGTCACGGGGAGATGCGAACAATCTTTGATCCGTGAATATCCGAATGGGAAAACCCACAGCATTAAGCTGTATTGCACCATGAATACATAGTGGTGTAAAGCGAACGCAGGGAACTGAAACATCTAAGTACCTGTAGGAAAGGAAATCAAACGAGACTCCGCTAGTAGTGGCGAGCGAACGCGGATCAGGTCAGTGAACGTGGAGATAGAATTTGAACTAGCTGGGAAGCTAGACCGAAGAGGGTGAAAGTCCCGTAAAAGTAGGAATGCCATGTTTCTTGAGTAGGACGGAGCACGAGAAATTCTGTCTGAAGATGGGGGGACCACCCTCCAAACCTAAGTACTACCTAGTGATCGATAGCGAACAAGTACCGTGAGGGAAAGGTGAAAAGAACCTCGAGTAGAGGAGTGAAATAGATCTGAAACCGGATGCCTACAAACAGTTGTAGCGAGGTATATTTCGAGAGAGATATACATAGAATCGTGACAGCGTACCTTTTGCATAATGAGTCAGCGAGTTCGTGTTGGAAGCAAGCTTAAGCCGATAGGTGGAGGCGCAGGGAAACCGAGTCTGAATAGGGCGTTTTTTTTAGTTTCTAGCATGAGACCCGAAACCGGGTGAGCTAACCATGGGCAGGTTGAAGTTCAGGTAACACTGAATGGAGGACCGAACCCACTACTGTTGCAATAGTAGGGGATGACCTGTGGTTAGGGGTGAAAGGCCAATCAAACTCGGAGATAGCTGGTTCTCCGCGAAATCTATTGAGGTAGAGCGTTAATTGTTTACAGTTGGGGGTAGAGCACTGAATGGACTAGGGGGAAGCGATTCCTACCAAATCCAAACAAACTCCGAATACCAACTAGTATAGATTAGCAGACACACAGTGGGAGCTAAGTTCCATTGTGGAAAGGGAAAGAGCCCTAATCGTCCGCTAAGGTCCCTAAGTTGTAGTTAAGTGGAAAAGGAAGTGGGGAGACCAAGACAGCCAGGAGGTTGGCTTAGAAGCAGCCATCCTTTAAAGAAAGCGTAATAGCTCACTGGTCTAGTTTAAGTTTTTCTGCGCCGAAGATGTAACGGGGCTAAAACTACACACCGAAGCGACGGGTTCGTACGATATAGCATACCGTACGAGCGGTAGCGGAGCGTTCCGTAGGTCGATGAAGCCGTTTTCGTGAGAAACGGTGGAGATATCGGAAGTGAGAATGCTGACATGAGTAACGATAAGGCATGTGAAAGACATGCCCGCCGAAAGTCCAAGGGTTCCTACGCAATGTTAATCAGCGTAGGGTGAGTCGGTTCCTAAGGCGAGGACGATAGTCGTAGTCGATGGGAACACGGTTAATATTCCGTGACCTGAGTGGAGATGACGAAGTTGGAAGTTAGTTAATTCTTATTGGATTGGATTAGCTAACAAGAACTTCCAGGAAATAGCCCACTCGTATAGACCGTACCCTAAACCGCCACTGGTGGATGAGTAGAGGATACTAAGGCGCTTGAGAGAATGATGTTGAAGGAACTCGGCAAATTGCCCTTGTAACTTTGGAATAAGAGGGGCCATCTTGAGGGCAACCTTGAGGTGGTGGCACAGAATTGGGGGTAGCGACTGTTTATCAAAAACACAGGACTATGCGAAATCGAGAGATGATGTATATGGTCTGACGCCTGCCCGGTGCCGGAAGGTTAACAGGAGGAGTGAGAGCTCTAAATGGAAGCCCCGGTAAACGGCGGCCGTAACTATAACGGTCCTAAGGTAGCGAAATTCCTTGTCAGGTAAGTTCTGACCCGCACGAATGGCGTAACGATTTCCCCACTGTCTCCAACATCAACTCAGTGAAATTGGAATCCCGGTGAAAATACCGGGTACCCGCGGTTAGACGGAAAGACCCCGTGCACCTTTACTACAGCTTTGCAGTGGTATTAGATGATTGATGAGTAGAATAGGTGGGAGCCTTGGAAGCTGGCGCGACAGCGTCCTGGACCCTGCATGGTGGGTAGTTTGACTGGGGCGGTCGCCTCCCAAAGAGTAACGGAGGCGTGCGAAGGTAGGCTCAATCTGGACGGAAACCAGATGGCGAGTGCAATGGCAAAAGCCTGCCTGACTGCGAGACATACAGGTCGAGCAGAGACGAAAGTCGGTCATAGTGACCCGGTGGTTCTATGTGGAAGGGCCATCGATCAACGAATAAAAGGTACGCCGGGGATAACAGGCTGATCTCCCCCAAGAGTTCACATCGACGGGGAGGTTTGGCACCTCGATGTCGGCTCATCACATCCTGGGGCTGAAGAAGGTCCCAAGGGTTTGGCTGTTCGCCAATTAAAGTGGTACGCGAGCTGGGTTCAGAACGTCGTGAGACAGTTCGGTCCCTATCTGCCGTGGGTGTAGGATAATTGAGGGGGGCTGTTCCTAGTACGAGAGGACCGGAATGGACATACCACTGGTGGATCTGTTGTCCTGCCAAGGGCATAGCAGAGTAGCTACAGTATGGAAGAGATAAACGCTGAAAGCATCTAAGCGTGAAACTCGCCCCAAGACTAGAGATCCCAATTAAGGTCGTGGTAGACAACCACGTTGATAGGTCGGGTGTGGAAGTGCAGTAATGCATGGAGCTTACCGATACTAATAACCTGATTGGCTTGTTTTTTGAAAGTCAGAATTTAGATGATTGCATAGTGCATGAAGCGAAAAGTGTGATGTGATGAGTTGGCTTGGCAGTTATGGCGGATGTGCCACACACGATCCCATTCCGAACTCGATAGTGAAACCATCCTGCGCCGATGATACTCTTGCTTATGCAGAGGGGAAAGTAGGACGTTGCCAGGCTTGTTCATCACATTGTCTTTGGTATTTTTCGATAGCTTTTATTAAAGTAATATGCGTCGCGGAGCTGGATTTCGTGACGCATTGTTTTTTTTTGTTTATTCTATGAATTCATCATCTTTCCCCGAACTTGGATTGAGACTGGATTGTTCTGGTTTCGGGGCTCCCGTTTTTTCTGTTTCTAATTTTGCATTATTCCCTGCCGGCTGCGCTTCAACTGTTTGTGATGTTGCCTGTGGATTAGAGTTCGCTGTGTCCGCTTTTATGGAAGGGCGTTCTGGTATTTTTTCATTGATAGACTGTGTCATGGGGGGATTGCTATCAAACATCTTGCTTTGTTGAAATGCGGGGGCAAACGATGTTTCCATTTTTGTTGCTAGTTTTGTTTCTATTATTGAACATCCTTTCGAATCACATTTATTCAAAACGGTACTTTTTTTATCAAAAATATAAACGGAATTTTCATTGCTTATTAATAATGAATATCGATTTGTATATTCATTGTATGATATAAATAATACACAACATACAATCATGGTCGCACACAATATCAGTGTTATTTTCACTCCGCCAAACATTCTAGAAACCAAAATTTTTAACATAGGATCTTTACTAAAAGGTATACTATTGATAGTTAAAGAAACGTTAAATGGTGTAGGAAAATGTTAAAGCTATCCAGAAGTTTTTTGTTAGTTTTTCTCTTTTGGGAGACAAATTTCCAACACTGCGTAGTTTTTGCGGAAGATGCCAAGCGCGAAGTCGTTTATGAGAATCTGCAAAAGGCGAAGATTTCCGATGAAGAAATTTTAAACAAAATACCAGAGATCGAGAAAGTTATTGCTAATGGTTTAAAGAAAATTAAAATACCAGGCGCAACTCTGGCAATTTCGAGGAAGGATAAAGTTTTATATTGCAATGCATTCGGGCAAACTGCTATTTCTGGATATCAGCCGAAAGATGCCGATACTCAGACTTTGTTTTCTGTCTCATCTGTTTCTAAAAATGTTACAGCTGTTTTGGTCGGAGCGTTAGTGGATGACGGAAAAATTGCCTTTAGTGATAAAGTGAGAAAATATTATCCAGAATTTTTCCTTTGCAATGAAGAGGTATCGAATGAATTTACTGTTCAAGACTTGATATCTCACAGTTCTGGATTGAAACATTTTTCAGCTGACACTTTATTGAAAGCAGGCTATGATAATGAGAAGATTTTAAGAGCATTTCGATATTTAAAACAAAAGCCTGGTGAATTTAGGAGATTTTATGGATATCAAAATGTCGTGTATGGAATTGTAGGGATAGTTCTAGAGCGTGCAACAGGTGAAAAATATGAAGATTTAGTGCAAAAATATATCTTTGACAAGATGGGCATGAAAAATTCGAGCGCAATCAGGTTAGATGCTGAGACGAGTAAAATTGGATATCTAAAGTATCTGATATCCAGATTTTCGCATGATTGCAAGCGTATAGGGGCGCTGAGAACGTGCTGGCATTTAATTGCAGAGACTATTTTTCACAAAACTAAAAAAGTGGCAGATATTCATTCTAAATATATCGATGAAGTTGTGCATTTAGAACATGATGGTTTTTATCATAAATTTCCAGCAACGTCTGGCATAAGTCTTTCTGCAGAGGATTTTGCGAAATGGTTAAAGATGCTTGCAAATCAGGGGACTTATGATGGTGTGCAGATAGTTTCTAAGAAGACTTTTGCTAAGTTGATATCGAATATCGTGACTGTGAAGGGGATTAAGGATCATGATGTTACTTTTGTGAAGTCACGATATCCGCGCGAAGATATGCATTATGGAATGGGCTTTTTTAATGCACAGTATGCAGATGATGGTGAAAATCCCCATAGGATATTTTTTCACATGGGTGGAATACGGGGCTCTACAGCATTTTTTGCTCTTTCATTGGAAGATGATATAGCTGTGGGTGTCTCTTGTAATCTTGGCGGAGTGGCTATGACCAGATTTTGTGAATATGCAGTTCATGCCGTGTTGGATAGAATATATAATTTTTCAAAAATTGACTGGGTCGAAGAGGATATAAAATCAATAAATTATTATCGAGAAAAAAACACAAATTACATTGAGAATATAGTGAAAAGAACTCCGATTGCTATGAGCGAACCAAGCAAATATGCGGGAACATATACGAGTGAGCTATATGGAGATATAACTATTTCTTTAGAAAGAGGTGAATTAGTCATTTCAAATGGCATACGCAAAGCGAAATTATCCAATGTGAATGGAGATACCTTTTCGTTCAAGAGTATGGATTTGCTGTATTCATTCTATGAACAGGATGAATATATCTATTTCATACGAGATGAATACGGGAATATAACGTCATGCGAGACGCCGTGTTTTAATGAAAATAATACAATTTTTAAAAAGAAATAAAACTTTGTATTTGCATTAGGGAAGGGGATTGCTTGAAATTCACTGATTTATTCATCTCTGAAAAAGAAAGATTACCCCTTTTTGCTCCGGTTATTTTGGGCATAGGAATAATATTTGGTGTATTTTTTCCATTTTTTCATTGGGGACACATTTGGATTTTTAACATATCTATAATTTCACTTGTCGTTTTGCTCTATGGAAGAGCAAAGATATTAGCTTTTTCAATATTGATATTTGGATTAGGTGTTTATGTCGCCCAAGTCGGGGGAATATTGGAGACAAATTTACTGACACAGAAGAAATTTCTGACAGAAGAATATGAAAATATTGAATTTACTGCAGTTGTATCATCCATGGATGACACTCATCCTGTTATGAAGAATATGAGACGGGTGAGTTTTAAAGATGTGAAGAACGAAAATATTAATTTTATTCAAACGATAAAGATGACTTGTTCCGTAAAAATGAGTGATGGGATATTACCGGGCGATATAGTGAGAATACGAGGAAAGCTTACGCCATTTAAACCTCCGGCAATGCCAGGAACATTTGATCAATTCCAATACAATGCGTTGACAGGGACAGATGCAACTGGAATTGCATACTATATTGAAAAAATAGGGAAAACGAGTGATTGTGCCAGCAAACTTGCCAAAATGCGTCGTGAATTGACTAAAGCTATGCTAAGAAAGATGTCAAAATATGGCAGTGCCGGAGCCATAGCCAGTGCATTATTGACAGGCGATAAGTCAGCAATAGCACCTGATGTTCGAGACAAATTTGTAAATTCAGGTACTGCGCATATACTTGCTGTTTCTGGATTACATATGTCAATCGTGGCATCGGTTATTTTCTTCGTTTTATATAAAGTGTTGCAGTATCTAAGTTACTTCTGGGCAACATTTTCGCCAAGAAGACTAGCTGCAATAGTTACAATTCCCGCAACTTTTCTATACCTTGCTTTGTCTGGATTTTCCCCCTCTGCAACGAGAGCATTTATCATGACTAGTGTTTTCTTAGTAGGTGTTAGTTTTGGACGAGGGGTGCTTTCACTCAGAAGTGTTGCGGTAGCCGGATTTTTGATCCTATTGTTTAATCCTGGTAGTATTTTTCTAGTGAGTTTTCAACTGTCTTTTTGTGCCGTAGTTGCACTTATCTCTTTTTACGAAACATTCCAACATAAAATCAATAATTTAAAAATAAAAGACTGTGGAATTTTGGACAAAATAATTTTTTACATTTTGTCCACACTTATCACTACATTAATAGCGTCTATCGCAACTTTACCGATATCTGTTGCGGTATTTAATCGGTTGAGTTTATCTGGGATGTTGGGAAATCTGGTTGCTATTCCGGTAATTAGTTTTTTAGTAATTCCTGTGGGACTATTTTCTCTCATGTCTGGGTTTTTTACCAATCTTCCTATCGAATTTTTGGCATATATTCTGAACAAGTTGTGTGATATTTTAAGTTGGATCGCTGAAATCCCTGGCTCGAACTTGCTAATAAAATCGCCACAAATGCCTGCATTGTATGCCATTATCGCAGGAGGAATAATTCTTTGTATTTTGAAAAGTAATCTGCGTTTTTATGGAATTATTCCAATATTTTGGGGATTTCTATTTTGGTTTTGTCGGGAACGCCCGGACATAGTGTTTATTCCTAACAAAGATGTTGTTTGTTTTATTGAGAACTCTAATTTTTTTACATCTTCTCTCAGAAAAGCTCGACGTTTATCTGTTGCGATACAACGTAACTTGGGATTTTCTGGAAAATTGACAAAAAAAGAATTTTATTCGAAAAAATGGAAAACAGGAATTTATCCTAGAGGGCTATACATCTGGTCAAAATTAGGACAAACAAAACAACTAGCAGAACGGAGACATCCATATTGCCCGGCGTACTGGACTCATTTTTAATAAAATTGTTATTCAAATATCGAGATTGTATATTACTGGAGCATCCTGATTGAAGAAGTGTTTTATATTAAGTATCCCTAAATATATTCTCAACAAGAATCGTAACAAAAAATAATACAAAGAATGACAAAATGAACAATTTATTGCCTCGATAAGATGACATTTTTTTTGAAATTAAATATTCCATGAGCATATAGATTGAAGGATATAATCCTAAAAAGCCGTTCAAAAGGATATCATCAAAAATACCCGCAAAAATTATTGCGGTTAATGGAAGTTGCACTTCCAAAAAACTAGCCACAAAAATTGGGATAATGGTTAATGGAAGAAACCAAACTCCGAATATTTGCTGCAAACAATAATTCAAAAATGATGCACATAATAAAATTGCTAAAATCAATAAAAATTTCAATGTTTTGACCAAGGTTAATTTAAACGCCATTTTCCCTAAACATTATGGATACCCAGTCATCAATTTGTATTCTGTTTATACTTTCAAATCCTTGAGATGTGTATACTTTTGTGATTTCTGCTTCTTGGGAGGTTATATACCCGGATGTTATTATGTGGGCGTTCGTTTTTATCACCCTAGCGAAGTCTGCACACAAAGCCACCAAAGGTTGTTTTAAAATATTGCAAAAAATCAAATCAAATTTATCTGCTTCTTCTGGCGGATGGCTACCTATGATCGTGGTTGCGTTAATTTCATTAGCTCTATAATTTTCCTCCGTTATTTTGACGGCTTCAGCATCTATGTCTATGCCAATAAGCTTTGCCTTATTCCATAATTTTAATGCGCAAATTCCAAGGATGCCGGTGCCACATCCCATATCCAATATGTTTTTTACTTCATAAGTGTTTTGTTCGAATAGATAGCGCATGTTTAACAAACAAGCTTGGGTCGTTTGATGATGCCCGCTTCCAAACGCTAAGGCGGAGTTCAATTTAATTGGAATTAAATTTGTATTTTTATATTTTGTCTGAACTGGCGCTGGTTGAATGGTTCCGTTGTAAAAATAAAAATTATCACAAATTACCGGTTTTAACTCGTCTATGTAAGCCTGTACCCAATCTTCATCTTTTAACGACGCATAATGGAAGAAATGTATTTCGTCTCCAAATCTTTCAGATAAACATTGCTGCAATTGCTTTGCATTTTTCTCATTTTTAACTAAAATTTCAACATCAAAAAATTTCGCGATGGGAAAACCATCTTGATCCAACATATCAGAAAATCCTA
This sequence comes from uncultured Pseudomonadota bacterium, assembly GCA_902798535.1. GTDB lineage: Bacteria > Pseudomonadota > Alphaproteobacteria > RUG11792 > RUG11792 > RUG11420. The sequence goes on along the minus strand of CADBWU010000017.1, from coordinate 510 downwards.
ATTCTGTATTTTCAAAAACTGAGATATTATCAAAATCTCCTTCTTCCTCAAGAGTATCAATCTGGGGCAACAACTTGCTGGAAATCTGAAATTTACACGAAACCATAAAAACAAAAGCATTGGAGCGGGCGATGGGAATCGAACCCACGCTACAAGCTTGGGAAGCTTGTGTTCTACCATTGAACTACGCCCGCGTTCACCTTACTTGCTAAGGATACAACGCTATGCATCACCCTACAACACTTTTTTGCATACGAACGCATAAGAACTAATTCTTATTAGAGTGCGGATATTAACATTAAGCTAAGGCTATTGCCACAACAACATAGAAACATGATCAAGAAAATCTCGGAAAATAGAGTGATGCGGAGAAGAAGGGGGGGGGGCGCCTCCTCCGCATTCATGGGGGGCATTTCCTGCCCTAATTTTTGCAGTGTCTTTTCGATCTTACAGCACCGACTTTATCGATTTCTCTGTTTCTGTCGCCCTGTTACTCATCATCGTAATCTC
>CADBWU010000016.1 GCA_902798535.1 uncultured Pseudomonadota bacterium | reverse complement strand
TTTGCATGATGTAGTCATCTGGATTATATGTCTGAATAATAACTTTTCCTGGAGTATCGCCAGAACGCCCGGCTCGCCCCGCGACTTGGTATAAAAGCTGAAAAGTTTTCTCAATAGCCCTAAAATCATCACCATAGAGCATCGCATCAACGCAAGTTACAACAACCAAACTGAGATTATTGAAGTTGTGTCCTTTCGCGACTATCTGAGTTCCTAAAACAATATCAACTTCATTATTTTTGATTTGCTCAATAGCCTTCGAAATTTTATTGGGCGTATTAATAGTGTCACTTGAAAGAACCAAAATTCGCGCATTTGGAAATAATTCCGCGCATTCCTCTTGGACTTTCTCAATTCCAGCGCCTATTCCGACAAGAGATTTTTCACCGCAACTTGAACAAATGTTTTTTGCTGGCGTTCTGAAATCGCAATAATGACACACAAGTTCTCGTGTATCCAAATGGTAACATAGCCAGGCAGAGCAACCAGGACAAGTAACCCGTTCTCCGCAGTGACGACATAGAACTTTTGGGGTATGCCCGCGCCGATTAACAAATATTAGTGCCTGCTTTCCATTCTTTAAACATCTCTGAATTTCTCTTCGCGAGTACTCGCTGAGTGTTCCACTTTGCTTTTCTTGACGCAAATCATCTATGCTAATCGCAGGCAAAGTCGCATTTTTATGATAACGAGACGTCAGTTTTATATACTTATATTTTCCATTTATCGCATTGTAGTACGATTCGACCGATGGAGTTGCTGAAGATAGAACAACGGGAATATCCAGAGTATACCCAAGATATACCGCCATATCTCGCGCATTATAAATTGCAGTTTCACTTTGCTTGAACGACATATCATGCTCTTCATCGATTATGATAAGCCCGAGCTTCGAAAACGGTATAAATAAGGCAGACCGAGCTCCAACAATCACCATTCGTTGACCGTCTATTGCCTTTTTCCAGATATTTAACTTTTTGGACTTCGCAACGGTGTTATGCCATATGTAAACTTCGCAATCCAATCTCGAGGCGACTTTTTTTGCCAATTCATTAGAAAGCGCAATTTCAGGAACAAGGATGAGGATCTGAGTTGCATTTCCTGAATTCATTATCTCTTTTGCAAATTCCAGAAACACCTCTGTTTTCCCAGAGCCAGTTATTCCATGCAAAAGAATTGTTTTAAATTCGTTTTTATAGTGCAAAATTTCAGATACTGCAGACTGTTGCTCGTCGTTTAAAATGACCGGTGATTCAGCTGTAATTTTGGGAATTTTTACCGGTTTCTCTGGAACTAAAATTGCATCAGTCGAAAATGGAACAATCATACTATAAACAGTTCCAAGACGTATTAGGTTATATTCAGAGACGAATTTTGCAAACTCTATATAAGATTCAGGAATCTTATATGGCAAGATTAAGTCTATTTTTTTAATTTTGCCGTCGAAGTCTGAACCTACATTATCAATAACCACGCCAGTAATGCAACTATTTCTAAAATCAACAGAAACTACCTGCCCAATATCTAATTCTTGGTCATAACAATATGTGTATGAGCTGTTTAAATCCCTGGTTACAACAACGCTGTATTTTAATATCTTCTGCTCCACAAAATTCCTCCCCCAAACGAATCTTTAGATGATAAATCCACTGAAACTTTAGTATTCTTTGCCACATCGACTTCGGCAACTACGTTTGTTCCATTGCTACCGGTTGCCTGGTCAATCGATACCTTAAATTTTCCGATTTTTTTGCCGAGACTTACTGCGTCATATTCTTCTCCTGATGCGTTTTTTCCTTTTTTTATCGCAATCGAATCAAAGCCAAACATCGTTTTCATTCGTCCTACAATGTTAAAATCTGTGCCACCAGAAAGTTTGGTCATTACACCTAAAAGCGACATCGCCTCGCCCATAGATATTTCCGAAGCATTTTTTTCAAAAAGTATATATGACATAACATCCTTATCAGACATATATGGATTTGAATAAAAATTAACTTTAGATTGTCCTTCGTTTTGTATGAATTTTACGCCAACTGTAATTTTATCTATTATCTTTTCCGCAGAAACATGTATGTTCGTGTCGGCATTATTTATAAGCACATATCCATCTTTCAATTTTAAAGCATTATCTGTTAATTCTAACTTTCCTGATTTTAGACTTGATATGAGTTCATATTTTGGATTTAACAAATCTCCTGTAATATTTGCTACAGCATCCCATGAGCTATCTAATCCAAATCCGTTAATTTTTAGCTCCGGAATTGCTTGAAGCTTTATGTCTGTTGGAAACTTTATGCGTATATTATTTGTTGATTGCAGCTTTGGCTTTTTCTTCGCGATTAGATCGGTAGAGCGCATCGATAGTAACACTATCCCGGAGACATCAATAGCGGGTTTGTCAGTATACAAATCTCCTTTAACTTTCACTTCGCGCAGTAAATCTCCGACCAATGTGATATTTCCAAAAAGTCGTGCATTTAACCACTTTTGGTCAACAGCCTTTAATTTCTCAATTTTTAACTTAATGTTAGTATTCAATTTGTCGTTTACATACGATATCTTTCCTAAACCATTTATTATGCCACCAGTTTTGGAATCATCACGAGCGTATAGTTTCGTAATTTCCAGCATTTCATCATGTATTTTGCTCTGCAATGTTATATCTCGTATATAAGTCCCACTGAACAAATTGACATATATTCCATCTAATACGGATATATTCCCAGCTATTTTGGGAGCAATTAAATTCCCACATGCTTTTATCTGATACTTCACTTTTCCACGAAGCCTCTGCCCAGAAGCTATCTTATAGTCTTGAATATTTACAAAACCGTTAGCTAACCCATCTATTGACCAATTTTGAGGTTTTATAATAGCCTTTATTTGCTGTTTTGCTTTTAAAAATTCGGTCGATACTTTTATATCAATTTTATCATTCGAATATGTGGAAGCTATATCTATTTGAGGAAAGGATACCCCATTATATTCGAGATTGGTTACGGTTAAATTCAGCTGTTCTGCATCTTTATCATAACGCCCAGATCCATTTATAATACCTTGGACATCCGAGTTCCATTCCAACTTTGAAATATCAATATGGTCAATAAATAAATGTCCTAATGAAAAATTATTTCTAGATAGATCTATTCCACTAAATTCTATTCGCCCGTTTGCTAATTTTGCAGAAAAGTCCGAAACCTTTAACAAGCTATTTATGGTAATTGGGGTTAAAATCACATTTTTACCAATTTTTACGTCCTGCACTTTTGTTACTAACTTATCCAGGTCGTAGCTTATTATTCCAGAAACATCCAGTTTCGGCATCTTAAATTTTCCCAATACGTATTCATTCTCTGTCCAAATTTGCACATTAGCGATATGCGTATTGGCATATTTTAATGTTCCAGTCAAAAATTTATCGCCAACTGTTCCATCCAGTGTCACTCCCAGTGAGGTAAGATGAAGTTGGTTGCTTTCTTTATTGAAGGATAGCACTAAGTCATAATCCCGCAATCTGGCCTGTCCGTTTAAAAATTTTTCATTAAACTTCCATTTTGCAGAAACTTCGCCTATTGGTGAAGTCAAATTCAAGACAGAACTATTGGATTTTCGATCGTATTTTAATGTGATTGACTTAATCTTTTCTCCCGCAACCTCGAGCTCATTTATTCTAAAGTTTTTTACCAATCGTTGTGTAATTACAGGAATTAAAACCTTAAAATCTGAGGGGCAAAGCTTTGTTTCTGCTAATGGAGTTATTCGAAATTTATCAATATCTAAATGTTTCACGTGAAACATTCGCTTACTAAGCGAAAGTTTTGCACAATTTACATCAATTTGCACATCGTTTAAATTTATTGACAAATCGTACAATGCAAAATTGAAGGGAAACAATCCTGATATTTCTTTGAACTGTATTTTTATTCCAGGACAGTTAAACAAACTAAGGAGCTTGTGCTGAACAAAGTTCAACTGCAAGCTCCCAAATATAGAAACAAATGTTGCAACGAGAATCAGTAATTTCTTAATTGCGTATTTCGCTACCACATAGCTTCTCCAACTCATCTATTTCGTTTTCTATTGAACGCATCGCGCTATTCCAAAACTCACGTGAATTAGCGTCAATACCAAACATTTGTGCTATTTCTGCATAGGTTTTTGTTCCGCCTGACGATAATGCTTCTTCATATTTTTTTACAAAATCTTTTCCGACTTTTTTATATTCAGCATAAAGCCCTTCAACAAAAAGTGCACCGAAAGAATATGAATAAACATAAAACGGACTGCTCGTAAAATGAGTGATATATCCCCAATAGTTGTCTATGCAATGATCGATTTCAACTCCATCTCCCAATGATTCTTCAAGGACTTTTCTCCACTCAGTATTTAACTCATCAACGTTTAGCTCTTTCTTTTTGCGTATATCATGAATCTTTCTCTCAAATTTCAGAAATGCTGTCTGCCGAAACACTGTTGCCATAACATCATCAAGTCGCGCACATATTAATTCAATTTTTTTCTTCGGATCTGATTCATGTTTCAACAAATATTCATTCGCCAGTTTTTCACCAAACGTCGAAGCTGTCTCGGATATATTCAAAGCTGGATTGCTAACCAAATACCTATTTTTCAGTGATAAAGTCATATGAATTGCGTGTCCAAATTCATGAGCAATGGTCATTATATCGCGCACACTTCCATAAAAGTTCAACAATACATATGGCTTTTCGTATGGCATCGGCCACGCAAATGCACCAGAGACTTTGCCTTCTTTGGGAAAAGCATCAACATGAGAGCTGGTAGTCAACTCTTTTATGATTTCATAAAAACGTTCAGAAAAATTTTTATACACTTCAAAAACTATTTGCAAAGCTTCATCATATGTATATTTTTTTTCTTGTCCTGAAGTTAATTTTACTTTTGAACAACGATCCCAATATTGCAAATTCTTCTTTCCAAGAATTTTTGCTTTCAATCTATAATATCTGTGACAAATTTTTGCATAGTGCTCAGTTACTGCGTCTAGCATATTGTCAACAGCTTCTTGCGAGATATCATCAGCAAAGTATCGAGGTTCCTCAGGGGTCTTATACTTTCTTATATCACCAAACACCTTGTGCTCTAAAGCAATATTGTTGAATACGCTAACCAAAGCAAACTCTTGCCCCTTCAAGCCCGCCGATAGTGATTTGCTGGCATTTTTCCTAATTTCCTCTGTTTCCCCATTATTCGCTTTTTCAACGACATCTGTTAAGGTCAACTCTTTTTCATCAAAGGAAAACTTAATTCTGGCTAGCATGCCTTCATGAAATTTATACCACGAATTTCCGCAGGCTCCTATCTTTGCCAGGATTACTTCTTCTGGCGCAGATAGAATGTGATCCTTGTATTTGAATACGTTTCTTATATATGTTTTGTATTGGGCTAACTCACCGTCAGTCGCCAATTTTGATTCTATAGCTTTGTAATCCAGTTTTTGCATTGCAATTTCGAATTTACACAATATCTCATTGCATTTGCTATATAGCTCAGTCATCTTTTGACAGGCATTTGATAAATCGTTATCCTTTGCGTTCAGCTTAAAATTAAGTCCGAAATACGAGTACATCTCCGACACTGTTGCGCATATTTTTTCGTATTCGATGATCGCCTCTTTCAGATTGTCGATATTCAAAATATTTATAAATTTTTCGTCGAAATTTTTTACTCGTTGTAAAAGTTCCTCTGTATCCTTTTCAATCTGAGAATCAGAAACAGACTTATACTTATCGAGAATCCAAGCCGTTTTATATTTAGACACACTCTCTTCCTTACACTCTGGCAAACTCGACACCATTAGGCTCCCAACAAGAATAACACCTATAGAAATTTTCATTATATTATTCCTTGAGCTAAGTCTTTACAGCAAAGGCTCAACCCCAACGTATGTTCTGCCATCACGACCTGTTTTAAAGACTACATTTCCATCTATTAATGAATAAACGGTATGATCGCGACCTAAGCCAACATTTTCGGCAACTTTATATTTAGTTCCGCGTTGACGCACAAGTATCGTTCCGGCAAGGACGTATTGCCCCCCATAACGTTTCACGCCTAAGCGTCTTCCTGCAGAATCTCGTCCGTTTCTGGAACTTCCACTACCTTTCTTTGTAGACATTTTTCTCTCCTATCACTTTCCTAAAGTTATATCCTTGATTTTTAATACCGTCATCATTTGACGATGCCCATTTTTGCGCCTGTAATTGTGACGACGTGTTTTTTTGAAAACGATAACCTTTTTATTTCTTACGTGCTTTAAAACTTCTGCACTAACAGCAACTCCAGATAATTCATCTTCTCTAGCTTTAATTTCTCCCTTATCAGATGATGCCAAAATGACATCAGACAGGGTTATAACTTTTGAAGGTTCCACTTCAATCTTTTCAACTTTCAAAACATCACCAGGCTTAACCAAATATTGCTTTCCGCCTGTTTTTACTACAGCAAACATATCCTTTTGCGCCAATCAACACTCAACATATATTCTCCTTTATATCACAACATTTCTTTTGCAATCAAGGAAATTCTTCAAATTTTTGAAATTATGGACTATAAATGAGGCGCAGGAATAATCCTAATATCCTTTTGCTATTGATTTATCTCTTCTTCAAACTTATCGAAAAATTCGTTTTTGCCTAAACCTGGCGCAATCGGATGTTTAAAATCCAGATGTATAGTTCCTGGAATTTTTTTAAAAGAATTTCGAGCCCAATGATCGCCCGAATTAACATGAGCAGGTATAACAGGAATTTGCAGTGTTTTGTATAACGCATAAATGCCACTTTTATATTCCACCAAGTCATGAGACGATGTTCTTGTGCCGTTAGGAAAAATCAGAATTGATCTGCCGTTTTTATACGCTTCAGTTCCCGAAGTCATAAGCGTTTTAATAGCCTTTATTGGAGATGAACGATCTATTGGTATACATCCTAATCTCTTAAAATATAGACCGGCTATGGGTTTATCAAGAAGCTCTTTTTTAATCACTATAGCAAGATTATCAAACAGTATTGAGAATATAAATGTTTCCCACGCAGACTGATGATTACAGCCAATTATAAACTGACCTGACGGAATATTTTCGAGCCCCGATATTTTATAATCAACTTTTGCAAAATATTTTAAGCAGAATAAGAGCCATCTTGTCACGGGGCGATAACTTAGTCTTAATGTCATATCCGCAGAACAAAAATATGTTACTGGATACAGTATGACTATATATAATATGAAAAATGTGTAAAAAATAATATTAAATAAAATAGACCTAATCATTACAGTTCTCCGAGAGATAATTATATAACGTATTCTTACTGATGCCCGAATATTTTGACAGAATACGGCTTAATTCTTTTTGGGAAATTTTTCCATTAAGCTCAGAAATAAGAGGAAGAAGTGCTTCAATCCTATTTACATCCGAGAATTTAGGCGGGGAAAGCAAGATGACGAACTCTCCTTTAGGGGATTGCTCCTTGAATTTTGAAATAACAAAATCAAAATCACCGCGAATTGAAGATTCATACAGCTTAGTGAGCTCCTTAACTACTACAACGCTCCTGCCTTTAAATATTGTTCGCATTTGTTCAAGCGTGTTTATAATTCTGCTGGGAGCCTCGTAGAATATCAATGTTGAATTGATTTTTGACAATTCTGCAAATTTGCTAGCATCTGCAAATCCAACAAACATGAAACGATCACTTGGTAATCCTGAAAGAACCAGAGCAGAAATTACTGCTGATGCTCCAGGAATTATAGTAAAACTTATCTTATTTTCTATACAGGCATTAACTAATTTATAGCCAGGATCAGAAACTAGTGGTGTGCCTGCATCTGATATCAATGCAAACGTTTCATTTTGGGACAGAATGTTGTCGATGATTTTGGGAATAACTCGAACAGCATTATGGTCGTTATAAACCATCATGGGGGTTTTTATTCCAAAATTTTGAAGTAATTTAGAAGATACCCTAGTATCTTCGCAAAGGATCTTATCCACGATGTTTAACGTTTCAACAGCTCTGAAAGAGATGTCCTTCAAATTTCCGATTGGAGTGGAAACAATATGAAGAGAAAAAAACATAAAATTTTATACATCTTGCACGGATATGCTCCTAATTGTTATAATACCATAGGTAGTTAAGTTTGTGCTCATTGAATGAACATTACGATCGTGGGAGGCGGATATGTTGGATTAATTTCCGCAGTTTGTTTCTGCGAGTTTGGTTTTGAAGTTTGCCTTGTTGAACAAGATCCGAAAAGGCTAGAAAATCTAAAAATCGGAAAATCTACGGTATACGAACCGGGGCTGGATGTAATACTGAGTAAACATATTAAAAACAAACAGTTATCTTTTTCTGATGATTTGGCGGGCGTGGTTGCGAATTCTGATGCGGTTATGGTTGCTGTATCTACAACTTTCTCTCTTGATACTGATTTAGATTTGACCCTTCTAAACAGCACCATAAACGCCATTGCCTCTGCTATCGTGAAGGGTAAATATGTTGGAATTTTTATAAAAAGCAGTGTTCCGGTTGGGACTTGTTCGATTATAGCTGATAACATTAGATTTATAAGACCAGATTTAATCGTAGGGCAAGATTATGATGTCATTGCTAATCCAACTTTTTTACGGGAAGGAAGCGCAATAAAAGATTTTATGTCGCCTGATGTCGAGTTTATTGGATTAAATAACGAGTCATCAAAGGCAAAAGAAATGATTAAAATGCTGTATGAGACATTACTTAATTTGAAAATTCCATTTATTTATGCGAATTTTGAATCTGTTGAACTTTCTCGCTCTGTAATTGTAGCTCTGGCCGCGACAAAAATGGCTTTTATAAATGAAATTAACGAAATTTGTGAGCGAACCGTTGCGGATATAAATGTGATTACCAAAAGTTTGATGATTGAGCAAAAATTAGGCTCAAACTCGCTATTGATTTCTCCAGGAATAGGTGGGTCATCATTTCCAAGAAACATACGTGTTCTGTTGCAATTTGCAAATTCGCTTGGGGTAGATTTGAAAATTTTGGATGGAGCACTAAAAAGTAACATGCATCGGATCAGGAAAATTTCGGAAAAAATCATAAATATGATAATCGATGATGAACCATTAAGTTCTAAACAAGTAACAATATTCGGACTAACTTATAAGGCGCAAACGAATGATATCAGAGAATCAGCAAGTCTCATTGTTATCGAAAGACTCTTAAATGAGGGGATTTCAGTATATCTGCATGATCCTGCATATAAACCAGATTCAGAATATCTTGTACGTATTCCTAAGAATGTGATGGAAAATGAAAAATTTCATCTTACTAATACTCCATACGAAGCTGTAGTGCAAAGCAACATATTGGTGATAATGACGGCTTGGCCGGAATTTAATAGCTTAAATTACGAAAAAATAAGGGAATTGATGTGCCAACAAAATGGGAAACAACCTATCATTTTGGATTATAAAAATGTCATTGCATAATCAGGAAACAATTTTTTGATGTGCAAATTTCTTTGCGCGTGGCTGTCAAATAAAATATCTCCCATGTTAACGAAATGTTAACGATGTTTATGTAGACTGATTACGTGAAATTGAAAATTTTGCCACCACAGGGAGATAGCTTATAATGGATAAAATAAAGTTGATTATACTAGGAACATTCTTAGCGTACGCACCAGTTGTGAATGCAGGAGAGGTCAGCGCAGTTGATGTTGATACTAGCGAAGTTGAAGTGACAGTTCCAGATGTTGCCACTGCTTCTGCTTCAGCCACTAATACAACCAGTGTTGCGCCTCAAAAACGAGGAGCTGAAGCGACAAAAAAAAGATCATGGTGGGACGCGATTTTAAACTTATTTAAAATCAAAGAAGAAAAACGTACAGCTGAACAAGCATTCGACAACATGGTTGAAAATCAGAATGTTGTAATCGATTTCAGCAATGTTACGGATTTTGCGCAAAATGGTGATGCGAAAATGGCCGAATATTATCAAAAGTTGATCGCAACAAAATCATTTGGGACAAAATCTCCAAACTTATATGTAAACCTTTCAAATACTGGGGTTACCCTCGAGTTTGTGTCAAAGTGGGCTACGCAGTTCAAAAAGGACAATAAAAGTGTTATCTGGAACTTATCCGATAACAAAAACCTCGATGATAATGTTATAGATGCTCTAGATTTTTCTTCGGTGTATAGCTTGAACTTGTCTGGGACATCTGTTTCTGATACAGGTATTGCCAAAATTTCTGCAATATTAGAAACCAGCGGAATAGGGAAATTGGTGTGTATTCACCTATCAGGAACAAAAGTAACAGATACCGGCATTAACTCCTTAAAATCTTCTATTCAAAAAGCTGTTGAACTTTGGAAAAATCAAAATCCAGGCAAGGAATATAAATTGCAAGGAGACGCTGGTAGCGGGGTTGTGTTTGAAAAAATTCCAGAATTTCCTAAAAATAAAAAAATAGAAAGTAAATCATCTCAACCGACCACAGGAAAAGTGACAGGAAATACAGCACCTGCTATTCCAGCTATTCCGGAAATACCAGAAGTAGCTCCTCAAACATTGGCTGCAACTCCTGTCAACGAAGATGACAATCCTGCGACAGAGATTATCCCAGAAACTAAAGCTTCAGCTCCAGATATTGCAGCTCCAGATATTGAGACTCCAGCACCTGCAAGCGATATAGATAGCATGGCTGTAATGAATGAAGGTTCGACAGCAATGGCCAATGATGTCACTGTGGAGGATGCAGCAAATGCAGCATTAAGTGAGGCCGATGCAGCAATAGAATCTAAGACAACTATCGCCGAATCAAGCCCAGAAAATCCGGGCGTAGAGTAACTTTTCTCTGTGCAATAGAGCATAACAATAAGTAGCGAAGAATTACCTTGGAACACATGGATAATTCTTCGCTTATTTTTACATCACTGCCAGAATATATGGGAACCATTCTCCAAGCTCAAACGAATGTGAAACAAAATTGAGTTTCGAGATACCTGGAAATATACTTCAACGTGGCGAGCAATGCAATTCAGAATGTGGGCAATGTGGATTATGTTTGCTCATAGATTTCATAAATTTTCTGCGTACTCCTGCCTCAGCTCAAACAGATGTGAGGCAAAAAGAGTCTCCTGAACTATATTTAGGAAAGCTCTTGACTAGCATCCCTGAAAAAGGTACGAATGAAGTATAGGCGTTTGAGCGATTACAAGGTAAAAAAAATTATGGAGTGCTTTTGTGAAGATATTGTTGCTAAAATTTTGTCTATAAATAGAAATACAATTAATGCGTATTAACTAATTCTTTCAAAGAACATAGCAAAGAATTTGGTGTTTTTGAACACAGCGTGTTGAAACACAATGTGTTTTGAGCTAGATGAAAGCTACTTCGGGGCACGCAGAATTCGTGGGAGAACAGAGTTTCTACTCCCCAATTCCTAGTTTTGCTTAAACAAAATAGGGATGAGTTCATTACTGTTGCAAAAAATTGTTCAAACACAGAATGTGGGGGATTTAAAATTGATGAGAGCTATTTCGGTGTGCGCAAAGCTCGTAAAAAAATAAGGCTCACTGCTGGTACTATCCCTTTTGATCTTTTTAAAAAGAAATAGGGATGAGTTCATTACTGTTGCAAAAAATTGTTCAAACACAGAATGTGGGGGATTTGAAATTGATGATACTTACTTCGGTGTTCATGGATTCGTTGAAAAAGGGGGTGGAGCGCCGCTGGCAAAACCCCTGTTTTTGGCTTACTAAAACTGGAGTAAAAACGTTCGTGCCGAATTGTTCAAAAGAGGCCTTAAGGCCTGTAATTCAAGACAAGATACTGGAAGGTTCGACAATTCATACTTCCTTAATGGATCCCGTATGATTGATTTGGAACAGGCACGATACCTCAGTTAGAATGAATTTGCATATGGTAAAAGACACAATGTAAATGCCATCGAATGCCTTTGTAGTTTTGCGAAAAGAAGGCTTGCAAAATTCAATGGATTGACAAGCAAGTCTTTTGCCCTGCATTTAAAAAAATGCGAGGTTAGATCTAATCATAGAGGCGAAAATTTGCCAGCAATTTTGTGGGTAATGCTGAAGTATCGCAAGTCAAGAGCCTATTCTGATTCAACGAAAATGTTGTTTTGTTTAAAGATGCGAAGTTGATCAAAAAAAAGAATTCTTTGTCTCTCATCAGTAAAAGATGAATATTAATATATCTTGTATAAGGTGTAATTTTCGCCACTGCTCTACTTAGCTAGAAATATATAGAAGAACAAGGATATGTCGAGAAAACAAATACAGGTACTGAAATTTTTTTTGCATCTCTTCCCCCAAGAATAAGCTTTATTTGGTGAATCTATTTATCAATTTAAAAGTTGTTTTAGTAAACGATGCGCTTCTGAAGTGCCAGATTTTAAATCGTCCATAATTTCAAGCAAATTTTTGTCTTTCCACGACACGACAAGATTCAATATAAATGCGCTTGGACTATGTTTTTCCAGTATAGCTAATTGCCTGGCGAGTTCCGCAATTGAATTGTAAATATCTTCTCGATTACCGTTATCCGAAATGCTGGGTGGTGGTGCTTTTGCATCTTCGGTAAATTTTTGTGTCTCACTTTCCAAAAATTTTTCTATTTTGTTCAGATTTTCCATTAAACCTGAAAATGCATTGATATTTTGTCCGGTTTTCGTGGATAGGATTGTATCCAGCGATGTTTTTTCTGCGCTTATAGCCTTTACGTCGTTCAGAAACTTCTGAAAATCCGATTGTGAAAATGTCTTTACTATAGTAATTATATCCTCCAGTGTTTTGTGCCCATCTTGTTTTGCGCTTTCCAAAATTTTAGCAGAAGTGGCAACGGAACGAGTTGTAATATTTTTGAGTTCCAAGGCGTATTCATACTGATATAAATCGAATGCGTTGCCACTATCAATTGAAACAATAGGGATAAATTTCGATTTTTTTTCAACAATATCAAATATCCATTCATAAATGCGTAATTTTTGTTCGATATCTGATGAATTGTCATCTTTCCGCGGGTACCCAGTTTCCCAAAATGTGCTAGAAAATTCCGTTAAAATTTGTAACCCGCGAATTATACCGGCAAATCCATCGAGCGCTACGAGCGCTTCAATTAACCATCCAAGAATTTGAAAATCCTTTGATTTGTTTTTTAAAGCATCCACGCAAAGTTGCTCGGTTAATGCCCAATCTGCCTTTTTTAATTCTCGTTGCCACACTCCAAAAGAAACAGAACTATCCTCCTCAAATCTTGCATTTTTAATCTCATCATAAACCTTCGAGATTGATATGTTGTAACCTACTTCATCCGGAGATTCAGGGATTTTTGCTAAAAGTTCAGAATTTTTGTATACCTTTCTATTCATAAAATTCTCCTTCATAGATTATTCTGGGAACCGTCGTTAAACTTACATGAGATCTTTTAATTTCAACTATCGCTTTCCCTCCATCCTGTATGATGTTGATTTCTCCTTGTATTTTTGAAAAGTATCCAACGGCTACTGCTCCGCTACCACAAGCTAAAGTCCAGCCGACGCCCTTTTCAAATGTTTTAACTCTCAAGGTGTTGGATGATTGCTGTTTCACAAAGTGTATATTACAATCAGGATTTTGGCGAGAAAACTCGTTCACCTTATCTATTTCAGACATATCTAATATCAGGTGTTTATTCCCAGTGATTAAAATATTTTCTTCTTGCACTGGAAAAGGAAATTCCAGGCTAACCTCATTTCCTAAAATTTTCGCTGTATAAATATTTTTCGGGGGCGCGATGTGGTATGCTCGCGATTTTACCACATCGCGCCCCCGAAACCTGTCAAGGTAAGCTCGCGCCGGTTCTTTTAAAGAACCGACCTTGACAGGAACATTTTCATCACCTTGGCGCACTTCGAGATCTATATAAATATCTCCATATTTATTTTTTATAAACAAAGCAGCAGCAGAGGAACCATTTCCGCACATATTCGCATGTGTTCCATCCTGATTATAAAAATCCAAACAATACCGTTCATTCTTCTGAGTTACAAAAATTATTTGATCACATCCAATACCGTATTTTCTGTCGGCTATTAATTTTTTCTGAGATGAAGAAAATTTATCTCCATCCGATTCAATGATAACAAAGTCATTGCCATTGGTTTGCGCTTTATAGAACTTCATTTTATTCACATAAATATACAAAGAGAAAGGTACTGAGAGGCTATTTCTCCGACATCAATTTTCCTATCTTCGTTAAATATTTCTATGTCAAATTCTCTCAATTCTTCATAAGAATTTCTTGCTATGTCTTCAGTTACAAGCACAACATCAAATTGTTCATTTATCTCCATGCACTCTGCTTTACCTTCAACGATAAACTTGACAACTTTGGACTTTATAGATGCCACAAGCATATATGCTCCCCAAATATCACTTTTCTCAGTTATCAAATAATCCAAATCCAGATTATCAATTTTATAAACCTCAAAACGATTTGCTAAAGCTAACAGCTCTTCAGAACTTGCTTTCGTTTCAAATTTTTTATCTAGCAGGTTTCCCTTTAGTTCAATTATTCTTGAAAATTCTGACCATTTATGCGTCATTTTCGCTCTCAAACTTTGATGTGTATCCACTTATCGGACTTGTATCTATGGTACAACACAGTTGCTGAAGTAACAATAGATACAAAGAGCAACATCCAAGTTCGCTCAACATGAAGCAGATTACATTGATATAAGAAATAATTTGGTATTGCGACGATACCCCAAAGGCACGATGCGATTGTTATCATCATGTAGTTAATGTCGCCTCCTGCTTCAACTATCCCAGCAATTATCCAGACAAATCCGTCAATTAAAAAATACAACAAAACGAACCACAAAATATCAGAGGCTCGCTGAAATATTTCTGATGAAATATCAAATCGTATAAAATTATTTATAACTAATTCCGGATAAAATTTGAATACCACCGCAATAAGCATTACGAATATCAAGTGTATATACAATGATTTTTCTAACACTTTCCCAACTTTTTCGCGTTTATGAGCTCCTAGAAGATTTGATGTAATAGCCATAGCACCTTTTTCTAACCCACAGACTATAAATGCCATGAACAAATTCACCGAAACAGCTATGGATTGTAACATAGCTTCATCTTTTCCTACTTTAGCTAAAAGATAATAAAGTACCGCCCAAGAAGAAGTTTCAAACATATGCGAAATCCCACCAGCCAATCCTAGTTTTAAATACTTCTTCAACTTATCTATTTGTAATCTAAAATTAAAAGTTTTATATTTATTTCGTATTTGTGGATGCAAAAAGCATGCAAACAAGATAATTGTACTAACCGATATTGCCATAACTGTTCCGATTGCTGCACCAACACTCCCCTTATAAGAATCTATTCCAAAGTATCCAAAAACCAAAACGATATCAACCAATATGTTGACAATATTTGCCAAAATAACCGCTATTGTAATCAAATATCCTTTACCAATTGCAGCAAAAAAGGCGGAAAGAGAACTGTAGACACCATATATTGGCGCAATGCACATCAGAACCTTAAAGTATGGGATACCTTCGGTGTGTAGATTTTCAGGAATACACAATTTAGATGCAAACAACGAAAGCGGGACAGAAACAAAAAATAGAGATAATGAAAACCAAATCATTTGCCATACCGGAATTCCAGCTTGTTCATATTTGCCTGCGCCATTGTAATTTCCTACAAATGAACCAGCTATTATGGTTGTTGACATTATAGCCAACTGCAGGGCAGCGCACCAAGATGACGCTGACGAGGCGGAAATCATGGCCTCAACTGAATATCTTGCCAAAACCAACTGGTCTAAGATAAGCATCAAATGGGAAGATAGCGCCGAAATCATCAGTGGCAAAGCAACTTTAAATACGCGCCATAGCGTTATATTTTCGCTCATATTAAGACGCATAGAATCGACGCCCCATTACCCCTTCAATAATCCTATCCGATATTCGCAGGCACAGGAGCTGTTTCGGTATCTCGTTTTATGTTCAAGTACATCAACAGAGGAGATGCAACGAATATTGAAGAAAAAGTTCCTACCATAATACCCACCATAATAGGAAGGGCTAATGCCGCGATAATCTTCCCTCCAAATAGGTATAGCGCTAGAACTGCTAATATCGTTGTTGTCGCTGTCAACGTTGTGCGAGATAATGTCTCATTTAAGCTTAAGTTAATAAGCTCTTTAAGCCCCAGTTTTTTGTGCCGTTTCAAATTTTCTCTTATCCTATCGAAAATGACAACTGTGTCATTTATAGAATAGCTTGCCGTAAGAAGAACTGCTGTAATCGATGTTTCGCTAAACTCCAGAGGGAATATTGAAAATAATCCAAAAATTATAGCGCAATCATGAAACAATGCAACTACGGCACAAACTCCGAATTGCCACTCAAATCGAACAGCTATGTATAGCAACATCGCTATAAGAGCAAAAGTAACAGCTTTTATAGCATTCGAAACTAGTTCACTTCCTACTTTTGGCCCCACTGTTTCAACTTTCTTATAAACCACTCCGCTTCCAAGTGTATCTTTGACTTTTTGGATAGCTAGGGCTTGCCCCTTGCCCTCTTCGGATTTTTCCAACTTTATCATGAGATCTTTCTCTGCGCCGAATTGCTGAATAGCCACTTCGCCAAGTCCCACTGTTCCTAATTTTTCTCTAAGCGATTGAACATCTGGCACTTCTGGCATTGTGACTTCGAATATATACCCGCCTTTGAAATCTATACCATAGTTCATACCTTTTAAGAATATAAACGCCAAACTCGTTACTATTGCGAGCATTCCCAATGTGAAAAAATACTTACTCTTTCCTACAAAATCAATCTTGGTTCCATATGGTATTAGATGCAAACGAAACATAAATTTTCCTTTCCCTTATATAATAATCTCTTTGTTTCTCTGCCTTCTCATGTAATAGGCAATCACTGACTTCGTGAGTGAAAATGTTGTAAATAGAGATATGATTGTTCCAAGAGCTAACGTTACAGCAAATCCACGAATTGGCCCCGACCCAAACTCATACAGCACAATTGAGCCGATTAGTGTTGTAAAGTTTGAATCAATTATTGTCATCATTGCTAACTTGTATCCTTGAGATATCGCCATTGCTGCCTTTATTCCAATTCTAACCTCTTCACGTATGCGCTCATATATTAGAACATTCGCATCAACTGCGGTTCCAATCGTTAGAGCTATACCAGCAATTCCAGGCAAGGTCAACGTCGCTCCCAGTAATGTTAGGCATGCAAACAACAACGTTATATTCATGAATATAGCTACCACAGAGAAAAGTCCGAAAATACCGTATGACGCAATCATAAATATTGCGACGAAGAAGAAAGCGCACATAGTCGCATTCTTTCCGGCATTTATGGAATCCGTTCCGAGGCTAGGGCCGACGTTCCATTTGGGCATTGCCATCATTCAGTACAGCCTGGAATACCGGAGCGCTCAGGACCTTTCCATCCAAAACCATTGCAAATTGTTTATGAAGATATTTTGCTGATAACTCAGCAATTTTTCGAGTTCCATCAATTGCATCGAATTTTATTGATACAGCCGGTAGCCCAGTTCGAGAATCCATCGAAACTTGTGCATCTACAAGAGATTTACCTGTAAGTGATATTTGTTTTTTTATTGGGACATAATACACCACACCGTTTCCTTTATCTTCTGGCAGATAAATCACGCCAGGCTTTTTCGGGAGATTCACTTTCTGATTTGCTTTTGCTGGAATTGTTTCCATTGCTTCATCAACTCCATGGAAAGTTAATACAGCAGTTTTTCCAAGCAATCTTTTCACTTCTGCTGGATCTTCAACTCCAGGAAGTTGAAGCACTATTCTGTCTGTCCCTTGTCTTAAAATTGTCGGTTCTTTTGTGCCAGTTTCATCAATTCTGTGACGTATGACCTCTATTGATTCCCCAACAATTCTCTTCGAGAACTCATCCATAAATTTCTGCGTAATTACCGCAGTTATCTCAGGACCCGCTATCGTTATATCGAGCTCATTTTCAATTTTGTTCAATATCTTTTTAACGTCTTTCGCATCGTTTTCATCCTTTAATGAGATACATATCACAGAACCTTCACTTCGTGTCTGCACATTCAGTTTCGAATATTTGATATTTTGCTTTCTCAGTTGTTTCCTTGCTTCATCCAATATACTTTCTTGACGCTCTCGCTTTACGGATTCCAAATCAACTTCCAATTGAATATGTGAACCTCCGCGAAGCTCAAGCCCTAAATTCACAGTATGTTGCAAAAATTTCGGCAACTTATCGTAAGTCGCCTGCTCAATGACAGAAGGAAATGCAAACAATAATCCCAAAAGACAAATTGTTAGAGTAGTTATAACCCTGACTTTCGATACAACTAACATAGCATCTATCCTTTCTACTTCTTAGGAGATGCCTTTTTTAATGCCGTCCTCTTAGCAGGAGTTTTTTTGTCACTCTTTGAAATATCTGTTATAGGACCATCCTCCACTTTTTTGCCGGTTGCATTTATGCCAGGCTCTTCCTGTGTGGAATTAGTCATCTTGTCCGAGTTCTCCATAACATTTGAAATTGCAGATTTTACAAACTTGCAATGCACCCCACTTGCTATTTCCAGTACAACTTCATGCTCACTCACAAGCTTCGAAACAGTTGCAATAATGCCACTATTTGTGACAACTTTATCCCCTTTTTTAATAGACGCTATAAGTTCTTGATGCTGTTTCTGTCTCTTCTGCTGGGGACGTATTAACAAAAAATACAAAATTACAATAAATGCGAGCATTGGCAAAAAAGCCATTATTCCTCCAGATTGAGCATTACCCGCATCAGCAAAGGCATTTGAAATAAAAAACACTTTTGATTTCCAATCAAAAACAATACTGCTCTCAGTTTATCACTCATTGTGAAGTTGCAAAAGAATTTTTTAAGAAAAGATGTGATGAGGCGTGCAAACACAAGATTTTCGCAATATTGTGGCAATTCACGTATTCCCATCGAAGCGAGTTACATTAAAGTGCGTCTTTACCAATCCCAGTATCTATGCACTCAAAAATCCATCCGTCACGCCATATCATAAATCTCGATGTGCATGATCTCAATCATAGAACCATTAGGTGAATCTTGCCATTGAGCATACGTCTATCCCAAACATAGCCTTGATAAGCTAAGGTTTAGCAATACCAAGGGCTCTTGACTAGCATCGTTTCAGAATTGCCAACAATCTTCGCCTCTATGATTAGATCTGAACTCGCATTATTTCAAATGCAAGACAAAAGATTTGCTCGTCAATCCGTTGAATTTTGCTCATCGTATTTCAGCAAAGCTACAAAGACATTCGATGGTATTTACATTGTATCTTTTTTTGTATACAAATTAGTTCTGACTATGGTATCGCACCTGTTAAAAATCTACAAGATCCATCCATCAGTACGAATTGTCGAACCTTCCAGTATCTTGCCTTAAATTACAGGCATCAGAGCCTCTTTTGAACAAGTCGGCATGACCGTTTTTACCCTCGTTTTAGCAAGTCAAAAACAGGGGGGGCGGTTGTTCCTCTCCTAATTTTTTCAACGAATTCTGCCCCCAATTGAGTATCATCAATTTCAAGTCTTCCATATTCTTTGTTTGAACAATTTGATGCAACAGTGATGAGCTCATCTCTATTTTGTTTAAGTAAGCTAGGAATTAGGGGAGTAGATACTCTCTGCTTCCGCTAATTCTGCATGTCCCCGAAGTAGTTCTCATCTAGCTTAAAATACTTTGTCTTCCAGAACGCCAAATTCTTTGCTATGTTCCTTTATAGAATTTTCCAAAATTTTTACGCGAAATTCGTTAAAATACGCATTAATTGTGTTTCGATTTATGGATAAAATTCCAGCAATACTATTGTCACAAAAGCACTTCATATATTATGTCTCCCAAAGCTTGTACTTTCTCCTTATCCATCCCAGGAACGCTAGTCAAGAACCTCCCAATTTTCAAAAGGAAATCTTTACCTGATGTTTTGTTGTTCATTTTCCCGTATGTAAGATTATGTTAAAATGGGGCGACAATACTTGGTATTTACCGTAATGGAATAATGGAACGAGTTGTATCTCCTAATTTGATTAGCGAAGATGTTTTTGCAGATAGAACGCTTAGACCTAAGACATTAGAATATTTCACAGGGCAGAAAGATATATGCAAAAATCTGGATGTTTTTATAAGCGCAGCAAAAGCGCGGGGAGAGCCTCTTGATCATGTGTTGCTTTCTGGGCCACCAGGTCTTGGAAAAACTACTATGGCGCAGGTTATAGCAAATGAGATGAATGCCTCTATTAGGATAACATCAGGACCTATTTTGACGAAACCTGGCGATTTGGCTGCAATTTTAACCAATATGAATGAGCGTGATGTGCTCTTTATCGACGAAATTCATAGAATGTCCCCAGCTGTTGAAGAAATGCTGTATCCGGCAATGGAAGATTTTAAGATTGACATCCTTATTGGGGAGGGACAATCTGCTAAATCTCTTAGACTAGATATTCCGCCGTTTACGGTAGTGGCTGCGACAACGCGTCTTGGTTTACTTTCTCAGCCACTGCGCGAACGTTTTGGTATTCCTCTTAGATTTGATTTCTATACGATAGAGGAATTGAGTGCGATTATTATAAGAAACTCAAATTTATTAAAATTTACTATCGATGAAGATGCTTCATTCGAAATTTCAAAAAGATCGCGAGGAACCCCAAGAGTAGCATTTAGGTTATTGCGCAGAGTGCGTGATTTTGCAAGTGTTTCTGGTTCTGACAGAATAACATTGCATATAGCTCAGAAGTCACTAGATCAGTTAAACGTAGATCCAATAGGACTTGATGCTGATGACAAAAAATATTTGGAGATAATTCGTGATTTGTTTGGAGGTGGGCCTGTGGGACTCGATACGATCTCAGCTGCACTTTGCGAATCGGCAAATACTATTGAAGAGGTTATCGAACCATACCTAATGCAGCAAGGGCTGATCCAAAAAACACCAAGGGGACGTGTTATTACACAGCGTGGATGCGAGCATATCTGAATATAGGGGGGCGCGATGTGGTATGTTTTTATTTTACCACATCGCGCCCCGAGGCCTGTCAAGGTACGCATACGCTCAGCAACCTTTGGTCAACGACCGCTGGTTGCTGACCTTGACAGGCGATTTTCAAAAATTGCAAATGTTTCACGTGAAACATTTTATAACTATAGGTAGTAATAATAACCGCATTTTCTACCTATATGTGATTGTCTTTGTGATTTTTGAATGCTAATGCATTGCTAATGCTACGAATTGACAGAAAACATAGCAACAATTAGAATTGGGATATATAACTTATATGGTTTAATATGTTGAAAAAACGCAAGGAATTTCGTAAAAAAAAATCCTCCAAAAATAGAGGGATTTTGGGAATATTTTTTAGATATTGTTTATATTTTGCTTTTTGTGGATTTATATCCATTGTGATGATTTTGCTTTATTTTTCGCAGGATCTACCAGATTTAAAGCATCTTCAAACTAGCGTCAGGAATCCGGAAGTTACGATTCAAACATACGATGGAAAAATCATTGGGACATATGGCGATTTGTATGAGGATGTTGTGAGGATTGGTGAATTACCGAAGCATGTGCCTGTTGCATTTGTAGCTATTGAAGACAGACGATTTTTTCAGCATTTTGGTATAGATTTTATTGGTTTTTTTCGAGCTTTTTACCAGAACTACATAGCTCGTAGGGTAGTGCAGGGCGGCTCTACCATAACTCAGCAACTTGCTAAAAATATACTAGTGACCGAAGGACTTGTTACCCATTATGATCGCTCAATAAAAAGAAAGATAAAAGAGCTCCTTTTGGCGTGGTGGCTCGAGTATAAATTTACAAAATCAGAAATTTTAATGATGTATCTAAATCGAATATATTTCGGAGCAGGAACTTATGGAATTGATGCTGCTTCAAAAAAATATTTTGGGAAACCTGCGACAAAGTTATCTGTGTTTGAAACAGCAATACTTGCCGGTCTTTTGAAAGCGCCAACGAAATATAATCCTTCTAATCATCCGAATTATGCTTACGGCAGAGCAAAGGTTGTCTTGAAGGCTATGGAGGAACAGGGGTATATAAAAAGCGCAGCTGATATTGAACAAAAAGAAGCAAAAACAGCTTTTAAAGAAGCAGACAAAAAAAATCAAAATTATATGTATTATTGTGATTATGTTTATGAGCAAGCAAAAACAATTTTAGGCGAAATTGCGGATGACGTAGTGATTGTGACTACTTTTGATGAAGAGAAGCAGATAGCAGCAGAAGAGGCAGTAAACTTTTATCTGAAAACAGAAGGGAATAATTATAAATTTAAACAGGCGTCGTTTATTTGTATGGGGCGCGATGGAGCAATTCAAGCAATGATTGGCGGAAATGGCTATACTGCTACGCAGTTTAATAGGGCGATCCAAGCGAGCAGATTGGCTGGTTCTGCATTCAAAATTTTTGTATACGGAGCAGCAATAGAACATGGATATCAACTAAGCGATATGATTTCGGATGCTCCGGTAAAGATAGCTGGCTGGCGTCCCAAAAATTATAAATGGAGGACTAGAGGACAAATTTCTATATTTGATGGATTTAGACATTCTGTAAATGCAGTAAGTATCAGATTGGCACAATCTATTGGTTTACAAAGAGTAGCTAACTTTGCACAGAAGCTTGGAATAACTGGTGTTTCGACGCACGATATGAGTGTCGCTATTGGAACGACGCCAGTTACTTTGAAAGATATTACTTCAGCTTATACATCATTTATGGATGGGAATCCTGTTTGGGCTTATTGCATTACAGAAATACGGAACAAATCTGGAGATATTTTATATCAAAGAAATAAGCAAAAAGCACAACCTATTTTAGATAGTGAGACACTGGAAGCATGCAGAGAGTTGTTGCGAGGAGTTGTCGCACAGGGCACAGGTCGTGCTGCAAATTGCAATCCAAACATTTTTGCAAAAACTGGTTCAAATGGAGATTCGGATGCTTGGTTTATCGGTTTTTATGATCCTCCAACCAATCCAGAACAAGGATTTTCATTTGGCGTTTGGATTGGTAATGACAACGCTTCAGACAAGATGACCTCGAATTCTACAGGAGGTCGTATTCCTGCGCGGATGGTTCGCAGAATGCTGGAGAGCTTTCTAAATAAGAATAAAAAAATTTCTGCTGACGATCCGGATATGAGCATGACGTCCAAAGGCTTAGGTGCTATTTTGGACATGGAAGATTGAGAATATTGAGGTAATTGTGAACAACATTCTTGTTATAGATGATGATGAACGACTACTATCTTTGATAGTAGAAATTTTGCAAAAAAATGGATTTGTAGCAAAAGGTGTCACAACTGCCAATGTTGCCCGGACGGCATTACATGATGAACATTTTGATGTGATTATCGTAGATTGGATGATGCCAAATGAATCAGGAATAGACTTCATAAGAACTTTGAGAAAATCTGATTCTCCCTACAAAACAATACCGGCAATAATGTTAACTGCGCTTGATGATATAGATCACAAGCTACAAGGCTTTGAAAATGGATATGATGATTACGTAACTAAACCATTCGAAGAAAGGGAATTGATTGCACGAATAAATGCGATTACTAGAAGAACATCTCCAAGGAAAGTTGCCAAATTTTTAAAATTTGGTAACTGTGAATTTGATGTGGTCCATAAAGAATTAAAATTGAATGGTCAATTTGTTAATTTATCTACTACAGATCTAGGATTGCTATCTGCATTAGCTCAACGTCCGAATGAGCCATTTAGCAGAATTGAATTGGCAAAAAAATTATCGTTCCAAGTCTCGGAAAGAACTATTGATGTTCAGATTACGAGACTTCGTAAAAAAATCGGTGATAATCCTAAAAATCCAGCAATAATCAAAACAATTCGATATATTGGCTATACACTTTGCTGCACCGTAATTGAAAATGAACATATAGCGTCCTAAAAATCAAAAAATACCCCCTAATCCCAAGATAACTCTGGTACAGCGAAGATAGGTTGATGTTTTTCGCATCGCAAACGATTTGCTAGTATTAACAGTTTTACATCAGAAATCGGTTTTTCGTTGATTGCATAATTATCCATAGGCGCGAATGTTTTTTTGCTGTTTTTGCAGATTGTGTATCCATTAGACTTAAGAAAACCGAGGACCTCTCTAAAGTCGGTAATTACTTCGTTTGTATACACTGCATTTAGCATTTGCTTGCTAGCTGCAAAATTTTTTGCTTGAGCCATCGTGCGATCTTTTTTAGGGATAGACCACCGTCTAGTGCGTATCCCTGCACGACTTAGAAATTTATTCACTGCAGTTGGCGTTCGTCCAATTTCATTAGCTATAGTTTTGACTAGTTTACCTGCCAAAAAACCGGACTTGATGATATCGACCTCTTCGGGTGTCCATTTTACTTTCATTTTTCCCCTCAAAATTGATTTGTAAAAAGTTTGTTTATAATTTCATCTTTGCAAAAGAGACGATACTTCGCAAAATAAAAAAAGTCCCATAAAATTTTATATATTTTTAACTTTTATACGGTATCATTTTCGCCTATCTTTGATTTCGCTGAAAAATAAGTATCAATTGCCAGTGAATTGCTGGCTATGCGAATAAAAACGTACAATCGGCACATTTTACACAAAAGTCCCATTCTGCGTTTCATGCTTATGGGACTTTTTATTTTTTGACATTTTTACGAGGGCAATCATATCCTGAGATTGCGGGGAGGAAATCCCGAAAAATCAAAACATCCGGAAGATTTATACACAAACGTTCATAAAGTAGCGTTTTACCCGGATATACAATCAATATTTTTTTATTGGAGGAAAATTATGAATAGTAAAACTATATGTATTGCTACGCTGCTTGTTCCGAGTGTAGTATGCACAACTGCATCAGACTGCTGTGCCGGAGAGCTGTTGCGAGAGATACAAACAGAGCAAAGTAAAGTACCGAATGTGGAACAAAATCAGGTTATGCAAAATCAGGTTATGCAAAATGTGTTTAAAAATTACAACAACCTGAACGTTGAAGTAAAAAATACACTTGACATTTTATGGCGCAACGATGCCGGCAACTTATTGTTACGAAGACTACACAACGTCATAAAAGATGATACACAGCGAATAACCATACTCTGGGATACGTGTGATGAAAGAAACGATAGTAATTATTTTAGGCATAAGGATTCGTCTATCTTGTTAAGCAAAGATAAGTTTGGATATTATGCAACATATTGTGCTGGAAAAATTTATGCACTTCCGGAACAATTAGATACAGTTATATTTCATGAACTTTGTCATGCCTTGCACGATTTGGAAAATACAATTGCCTGCAATCAGCATAAAGTTATCCCAATGTTTTACAAACTTTTGGATAAAGAACAGACATGTCAAGAAATTTGTAGGGCTTGGACAGACGATGAAGAGATATACACAATAACTGGTTGGTATATCGATGATAATGAAGAAGTAAAGTTTGATTGCTTGAATGCCAATTCGTATATGATACTTGATGCTTTGAAAGACAAAATAAAACCAGAAAAAATTGCGCAACGTATTTTTCATTGCGACTACTGGGGACTAGATAGAAATTATCCAAATGCGAAAAAAGAGCATCCTGACGAACTGCTCATACCATTAGGAAAATACATTGACGCATAGGAAAAAGTGTGGCAGTTTGGAACAAGGATAGCTTGGGATAGAGGAAAATATGAACCCAAAGTATATACTTGTTTTAGCTCTGCTTCTGGGAAGCATGAATATTGTGATAGCGATGGAAACAGTTGACAAAGTTGAGATAAAAATAGCCGAGAGTAGGTGTTATCATAGTAAAAATGACGTTATATACGTATGCGAAAGGGAGGATCCAGAATTTATGGAGATGCTAAAGATATACAAGGAGCACGGCCATGCATGTGAGGTGCTTTCTAATAAGCAATACATTTACAATCATGTGTTGCAAGATGCTCGAGACGAGTATACGTTGCACGGACTTCCGTTTCAACCGCGGGAATTTTGGAAAAAGCCGATAGAGGACCAATTGGTTAAACTA
>CADBWU010000015.1 GCA_902798535.1 uncultured Pseudomonadota bacterium | reverse complement strand
TTTATGCCAAGCCATTATATGGTTTCCTAGAACAGTCAGACTCTTTTTCAAATATTTAGGAATTTTTTATTCGTCTTTTGCTACAAATCCAATATATCGTAGCGTAGTTGTCTAAAACAACAGGGCGTTCGGAGAGGAATTTTTAAAAACTCAGCGAGCATTCTATCGTCGGAGCACGTTGTGAACTCATGAACTTTCTGCAAAAATACAAATCCTATCGTCTAACCCCATTGGAGTGTATATTCTATATAGTTCTTGAGACTATTTTTATCTCATATCTGTTTGAATTGGGACAGGAGTTGTTTTAAAACTGCCTATAAACTGTTGGTAAATCTTCTCCAATCAATGAATTTCATGGTACTAATTGTTCAAACATCCCGCCTTCTCGCTCATTCTTCGTAGCTATTCCAGAGAAAGTAGTCAAAAATGTAAACTATAATCCACAAAATTGCCAACAACATGCGTCAATACCCTGCACAAACAAGTATCATCAGTACTAAGCAGTGCTTAGCGGATTAATTTGTCTCAAGTCCCGCTTTTATAAGCGCATAGAATAACGGATGCGGAGAAAGTGGGCTCGATTTGAACTCAGGGTGAGCCTGAGTTGCTATAAAAAATGGGTGATCGTTACGTTCTATCACTTCCGGCAAAGTTCCATCAACAGATGCCCCCGACACGACTATTCCCGAAGCATCAATAACGTCCTTGTATTGCTCATAATTTACCTCATATCTGTGACGATGCCGTTCAGTTATGTCAGTTTTGCCGTAAACCTTGTTTGCTAAAGTGCCTTCTTTAAGCCTGCATTCATAGCTTCCGAGACGCATTGTCCCCCCTTTGTTTCCGCTTTCAGAACGCACTTCTATTGTTCCTTTTTTATCCCAATTTTTCATAAAATCTATGACAAAACTGCCTGTATCAGTAAATTCTCGACTCGTTGCATCTTTTAGATTCGCAACATTTCGGCATGCTTCTATAACCGAAAGTTGCAATCCCAGACATATTCCTAAAAATGGTATTTTATGCTCTCTTGCATATTTTATTGCTTGCATTTTTCCTTCAACACCACGCGAACTGAACCCACCAGGAACAATAATACACTTGGTGCCATCCAATTGTTTTTCTATCGTCTCTGATGCATCTTCGGCATTTATCCACGATATGTCAACTTTCGCATCATGAGCATATCCGGCATGTGCAATCGCTTGCGTCAGAGAAAGATATGCATCCTTCAATTTCGTATATTTCCCAATTACCGCTATTTTGATTGAATGCTTCGGATTTTGTATTACCTCCGTCAGCTTCGCCCATTTATTTTTTATAGCAACTTCAACTTGCTTTTCGGTTTCCTCATTTGAAAGCCCGAAATGCCTGCAAATTTGCCTATCAAGCCCTTCGAGATGGTACTGGTTTGGTATAAGGTAGATATTCTGGGCATCTAGTGCTGCCATTACGTTATCCTTTTGGACGCTACAAAACATCGACAATTTTGCTTTTATTTCGTCTGTTAACGACTTTTCACTCCGACAAAGTAAAATATCCGGCTGGATCCCCATGCTCTGCAACTGCTTAACCGAATGTTGGGTTGGCTTGCTTTTTAACTCTCCTGCAACTTTTATATATGGCAAAAATGTTAGATGTATACGCATTGTACGTTCTTTGCCAAGCTCCATTGATAACTGTCGTAATGCCTCAATGTACGGCAATCCCTCTATATCACCAACCGTACCTCCGACTTCACATATTGTAAAATCGACATTATCAGAATTGCTGGTAATAAACTCTTTTATTTCATTCGTAATATGCGGAATGACCTGTATATCAGAGCCGAGATAATCTCCGTGACGCTCTTTATTTAATACCTTTTCGTATACTCTCCCAGTAGTTAAAGAATCTTCTCTTGAGCAATAAATTCCAGTAAATCTTTCGTAATGCCCAAAATCAAGATCCGCCTCGCATCCGTCTTCCATAACAAAAACTTCGCCATGCTTATATGGGCTCATGGTCCCAGGATCAACATTTATGTACGGATCCAGCTTCTTCATCTTTATGGAATATCCGCGAAGCTGCAGTAACGCGCCAATACTCGCCGAAGCAATACCTTTGCCCAACGAAGACATAACTCCACCAGTTACAAATATAAAACGTGACATATAAAATTTCACAACAGCGACAACATAGATTCTAATCCAAATTGAGCATTCCACCAAACGAAATTTTGTTTCTGTTCAAATTTACTAGGCTAGGAGATTTATGTTAAAATTTATGAGGATTATACGTAGTTTTGTTTGGGAAGAAAATGAAATTTATAAAGCTTGTTGCATGCACTACCATAGTTTTGGGTACTGTAGTTGCATGGGAAAATTGTAGAGGGTATATTTTGGAATGTGTTGGAAGCGCCAATGCAGGAACTGAGGAAACAGAAAATTCAATCGATGATACATCCAGTTCGAGCAATACATCCCTCGATGAAAAATCGGCTCCTACTATCAAGGAAACCGTAGTTACAGAGGAAGGAAAAGAAGTTGAACATGATAGTGCCGAAAAAAATGTACATATAAACTTCGAAAAAGGATTTGAAGATGTCGCCAAGAAAGCCATGCACTCTGTTGTAAATGTAGCGACGATGCAACTTGTAGAAACAGGTAGCGGAAGATTAGATATCCCCGATATCTTTAGAGGTGGGCCATTCGATGATTTGTTCAAAGATTTTTTCAATTTTCCTCAGCGAAAATCACAAGTGCGCAAGGCAAATGCTCTGGGGTCTGGGTTTATAATAAGGGTAGATAAAGATGTTGCATACATTGTAACCAACAATCATGTTGTAGAACGGGCTAAAAAAGTCGTAGTGTTTTTGTCTGACAAAACCGAGCTGCCAGCTACTGTGCATGCCGTTGATGCAAGAACAGATATTGCTGTTCTGTCGGTATCACTAAATGAATTGAACAAAGCTGGCAAGAAAATCGTGCCAATGGAGTGGGGGGATTCCTCGAAATTGCATGAGGGAAATTTTGTTATAGCAATTGGAAATCCATTCGGTCTTGGAAGCACAGTAACTAGCGGCATTGTATCAGCGACAGGACGAAATCTTGCTATGAGCAAAAACTCTATGAGTTTAACCGATAATTTTATACAGCATAGTGCCCCAATAAATATGGGAAACTCTGGCGGTGCCCTTTTGGATGTTCATGGCAAAGTAGTTGGTATAAATAATGCTATATTTTCAACAAGCGGAGGGAACATTGGCATTGGTTTTGCAATTCCATCAGATATCGCTCGGATAACTGTGTCTCAGCTCATTGAACATAAGAGAACATTCCGAGGTTGGCTTGGCGCAGAAGTACATGCTGTTGGAGCGAAACAAGCTGAAAGCGTCGGATTGATACAGCAGAGTCCACTAGATTCATCAAAAATTTATGGAGCATATGTGGCAAAAGTTGTCCCTAATAGTCCTGCAGCAAAAGCTGGCATACAAGTTGGCGACATAATTATTGAATTTGATGGAAAGAAAATTTCAGAGACCTGTTCGTTGCAAATGGCTGTTGGCATGACAAAAATTGGTAATTCTGTGAAGGTAAAAGTATGGAGACAACAGAGCTCCAATAACGCTCAACCTTGGGGAGAAGTTGAGGTATCTGTAAAAGTCGGAGATTTTGAGAAAGCGATAAAGGATGGAGTTGTTGGAGAAAAAGACACAAATACCTCTGCGCAAGAAACGAATAAAACGGAAGCTAAAATAGATTGTCTTGGAATAACAGTTTCGACCATCACTGAACAATATAAATCCGATTATCCTGAAGAAGTTAAGGTTATCGTGTCTAAAGTTGACGAAGAACAAAGTGCCTCCTTTTTTGGCCCGACTTTTGTGGTTGGGGATGGCTTCATTTCTGCTGATAATAAAAAAATCACGAGCGTCACCCAATTAAAGCAAGTAATGGAGAAAGCATCGAAGGATCCTATGAAGAAAAATAAACCAGTACCGTTTGTTATCATACGTGATGGGATGCAAATGATGATTGCGACAACTTTGAATTTCACAGAAATGCAAAAACAAAAAGCAAGATAATGAAAACTACGTTTGAGGGTATATCGCCAGAATGGTTGCCATTTTGTGATTACCCTCATGAACGCTATGTTATTGTGTTTGCTGATAGAAAATTAGCAAGCCACGTTTATTCTTTATTTAAAACAAGAGCGCCGGTAGAGTATCTCGCTTCTTTTCCCTCAGATATATATGACGCCACAGTTTTTGATTATGAGATATTTAGACAGAGAGCTGTTGCTCTAGAACATATTGCAAATCGAAAGCCCAAGTTCGTGATAACCGATATCGTAGCTCTGAATTATAGAGTTGCAGATGTAAGCTTCTTTTCTGAGAAATTAATAATAACAAAAGGTAGTAGATATACTATATCGACTTTAGTGAACAAACTTATAGCTTTCGGATATAACAGAACTGCAGTAGTTAACATCAAAGGTGCTTTTGCCGTCAGAGGAGGCATAGTTGATATTTACATTCCGGATATGCAAAATCCAGTAAGACTAGAATTTATTGGAGATCAAATTGAATCAATAAAAGCATTTGATAAAGAATCTCAACTTAGCATAAAAGAAATGGAAACAATAGAGATTATCAAATGTACAGAAATAATTTTAAATGAGGAAGTGCAATATTTGTTTAAACAGAAATATAAGTTCAATGATGAACGAGCAAAGGAAGCGGTAGCGAATGGAAATTATTTCCCGGGTATTGAATGGTTTCAAAGTTGTTTTCATGAAAAAAACACAAGCGTTTTGGACTATTTTCCAAAAGGCACAAAGTTTATTTTTGATTTTGAGCTACAGAAACATAATAAAATGTTCTTTGACAAATGCTTGGAAAAATACCGACAGTACTCAAATGTTTTCCCGGTTTCTGAAATATTTTTAGATGCGGTAAACGAAGTTATAAAAAGATTTGAATTCTGCGAATTAAATCCATTCATGGAAAATTCTAAATTTAAACCTCTAAGTGAAAAATACAATATTAGGAATGGAATTGAACTCCATAATTTATTAGCAAAATTATCACACACTACCATTTTTTCATTAAAAACCAATGGTTCATATAATATAACAAAAAATCTATTAAAAAATAAAAATGTCAAAGAAATAAAAAACTTTTCAGAAGCAGATAAAGATAGCCTAAATATAATGATATCTGATTTAAATAATGGATTTAGGTCAGACAAGTTAACCATATATACAGAAAAAAACCTTTTTGGCGAAGAGTTAAAATTTAGTCGAAAAAAGACTACAAAGGATTTCTTTAAGGATTATTCAAAATTATCCGTTGGAGACTTTGTCGTGCATGAAAAACATGGCATAGCCATTTTCGATGGACTAGTTAATCTTAATGTTGCGGGAATCTCTCACGATTTCATAGTGCTGCGATATCAAAACAATGACAAACTGTATATTCCTATCGAAAATATAAATTTAATTTCCCGATACGGTGATGCAGATTCTAATGTACAACTTGACTATTTGAAGAGCAATGCTTGGATTAATCGCAAACAGAAGGTATATAAAAAATTGCTGGTTATCGCAAATGATCTCTTAGAGTTGGCAGCAAAACGAAAGATGCAAAAAACAAAATCATTAGAAATTCCTGATGATTATGAAAAATTTTGTCAAGGTTTTGAGCATACAGAGACCGAAGATCAGCTATCTGCTATTGATGATGTTATAGGCGATTTAACTTCTGAAACTCCAATGGATAGATTGATTTGTGGAGATGTTGGGTTTGGAAAAACAGAAGTTGCGCTAAGAGCTTCATTTATAGTCGCATCATCATTAAAACAGGTTGTGTTACTGGCACCGACGACCATTCTAGCCATGCAACATTATAAAAATTTTCAAAAGCGATTTGATGGTTTTGGGGTTGAAGTCTGCCAACTTTCACGATTTGTAACCAAAGCGCGCTTTCTAGAAAGTTTGGTAGATATTAAATCAGGAAAAATTCAGATTATTATTGCAACTCACGCTATTCTGTCTGAAAAAATTGAATTTGCAGATCTGGGACTTATAATTATTGATGAAGAGCAACATTTCGGAGTAAAACAAAAAGAGTTTTTGAAACATTACCACGCAACAACGCATTTCATGACATTAAGCGCAACTCCGATACCCCGCACTTTGCAACTGGCAATCTCTGGAGTAAAAGAGCTTAGCATGATTACAACGCCGCCAACAGATAGATTGCCAGTAAAAACTTTGATATGCGACTACGATGATAAGATAATTAGGCAAGCCATAGAGCAGGAAACAAAAATCGGCGGGCAGGTTTTTGTTGTAACTCCGAGGATTGAATTTCTAGATGAAATTTATGAGCACGTTTCAAAACTTTTCCCTGAGCTACGAATAGCAAAAGTCCACGGTAAGACGGCGACTCTTGAAGAAATTTTGCGTGATTTTTGTGATTGTAAAATTGATGTGCTGGTTTCAACAAATATTATAGATTCTGGAATCGATATCCCGAATGCCAATACAATTTTAATTCACCGGTTTGATTTGTTTGGACTTTCACAGCTTTATCAATTGCGTGGCCGAGTGGGTCGAGCAAAACGCCAGGCCTATGCGTATTTACTTTTGGATAAATCAAAAATCTTAAATGATACGGCCAAAAAACGTCTGGAAGTACTAAGCAATTTGAATAAACTCGGATCGGGATTTAATTTGGCTTCGTATGATCTTGATATTCGGGGAGCAGGGAATTTGCTGGGAGAAGAGCAATCAGGATATATCAAAGAAGTCGGCGTTGAACTTTATCAATCCATGTTGCAAGAAGCAATTCTTATGCTGAAATCAGGAGAGCAGGGGCAACAGGATAACAAAATAGAAATCCAAATTAACCTAGGTATACCAGCTCTGATACCAGAGTATTATATTAGTGATTCAGCATTAAGACTGGAGATGTACCGGCGCATAGGGGCATTAGATACAGAAACGGCAGTTGACGCAATGGAGTATGAACTATCCGATCGATTTGGAGCAATTCCTTTTGAAGTACAAAACTTGCTGATTTTGATAAAAATCAAATTACTGTGTCTGGCAAATAATATTGAAAAGCTCGATGTAGGCACAAATGGTATTACTTTTTCATTTCATGAAAACAGATGCAAAAGCACAGAAGGGCTTATGAATTTCCTGAACTCTAGTGTTGTCGCAGAAGATTCCGGTAGATTTAAAATTCGAAATGACCACAAAATTGTAATACTGAAAAAATGGAAAAACGTAGTCGCTCGTACCAACAGCATATACAGGCTTATACGGGAACTGTACTTTACGCAGATATAGCATAAGAGGATGGGGGCGCGATGTGGTATGTTTTTATTTTACCACATCGCGCCCCGAGGCCTGTCAAGGTACGCATATGCTCAGCTCCCTTTGGTCGCTGACCTTGACAGGCGGGATACTATTTATCTGAAAATAATTTGCATAGCCATGAAAAATATGCTAAAATATTCATAGGAGGGTATTGATACCCGTGGTTTTTTTTAAGAGGTGTATAGAAATGTTTAAAAAGAAGTGTTTGTTCGGGGGGGGGCTAGGCTTAGGTAGTGCTGTAGTTCTGTCATTGACTAGTTTTTGTTGTTGTGCAAGCGAAGGACAGAGTCCCAAGAGTGAATTGACTCGTGAGATGTATCAGCACAGCTGGCGAGCTCATTTAAGCGAAACGTGGAAATGTGCTGATGTTAAACAAAAAACATGGTGGAAAGCGAGCCAATATGAAGATAGTATATTTGATGCTATTCCTCAAATTGTCGCTAATTGTGTCACAGATAATACCGAGTTTTTTTCTAAAGCAAAAATCACAGTTTCACGGGGTGCGATTGATATAATTGAATTTCGCAATGCGACGCCGGATATGATGAAATATTCCCAGGCAAACTGGAATGCCTTAGTGTTAGCGAATTTTATTTATCAGTCCCTGAATAACGACCTTGATGTAACAAGAAATTATTTCACAACATTAAACAGCATATACTCTGACTTGACTACTTATTATTCGCAAAAGAGTTTTGCGCAGCAAAAAAATCCTAACTTTATGCAGTTAATTGGGAACGCCGTAATCGATATTTCACAATACGTAAGTTCGAAAGGAGTAGATTTAGTAGGATATATATCTAAAATAAAAGACATTGATATAAACAGCCGTAAAATTAAAGCCCCTCACGCACGAATTAGTAAAGTTGACCTGAATAACAGCAGTAACAGCGTTATAGCTTCATATCCAGAAAATAATATAGTCCTCGGTGAAAACAGCGCATTCTGGAGGGAGTATAAAATAAAATACGACAGCAATGTGCGGCCAACTGAAGTTGTTTCGTATAAAAATGATATAGATTGGAGTATGATGCCTATATACACAATACCTGAAAATGTTGTAAAATACACTACTGATTTCTGGAATCTCGATAAGAGTGCAAGCAGTGAAAATATCAAGATATTTGAGCTAGTGCAGGGGAATCAATGGAGAGAGATCATAAAAAATGAGCTTCCTCAAAAATACTCGTTATCATATCTCATAATGCCGGGTGGCAAAACAAAAGAACAACTAGATGCGGCGTCTCTAGATTACTTCAAAACCAAGATAGTTAATTTCTCACAAGGTGGTGCTGATGCACGTAAATTGGCATATCGAGTTAAGAATAATGGGGAGGGAGTGAACTCTGCAGCGGGATGCTTAACCACGATAATACGATCTTTTGGAGATAGTCTGAAGAGAAGTAATGCACAGGTTGTTGAATACCTAGAACTATCAAGAGAGGAAAAAGACAAAATTGCGGAGTTTAGAAATCTATTTAAGCTTAGCGAAGATGAGTATAGTGATAAAATACTTCTAAAAGCACTGCAAGACAACGACTTTATTTTTGGCAATGCCTTTAATTCACTATTCGACTGAAAAACAAGTTTGCATGATTGGAGGCGTGTGATGCACTGTTGGTCGCCCATCAAAACCAAAATCTAGGACGTTGTCCTGGATTTTGGAATAGAGAGAAAGTTGGATTCTGCCAACAGTAAGCCACATATAGATTTTTCTTTGTTTTTTTAACAATATGAAAAAAAGCTCATTTATCTCCAATATTTCATTGTCCTTTATTGTTTGCATAACTGTAGCTTTTGCGATTAATTCCTTTAAAATTTTTGTATAATTTCTGATTCATTTTATTATTAACGGATTTGGAACACCTTCAAGCCTCGCCAGCACCATAATTCCAAGTTCTTCCAAGTATCCTTTTAGTACTTTTAATCGTTTACTTAAGCTATACTTGTATCTTTGGCCGTTTTCTCTAGTGGTGCGTTTACATTGTTTGCATTTATATCGTTGTTTACCTTTTTCTATTCTGTCTTTACGTAATTCTTCGTTCCTATAATTCCCGCATTTTACCATAAATTTATCGCCATTTTGCTATATCTAACTTAATTTTTAGCATGCCTTTCTCAATCTTACTATATTTAATTGGGAATCCCAAAGTTCATAACATGTGAAATAGGAAGGTGATAAGTGTGCCCCAGGTGATTTTATATCTGTTTGCGTTTGACCTTGAATACACACCAAACTCTTGAATTGGTGAGGGGAGACCCTATATAATATAAATAGGGTTAGCAGTTTTGATGAGTGTGAAACTTGGATAAGAGTGTAATATATTATGGTTCAAGGGTGTTTTTTGCCCAACTTTTATATGGTTTGTTCTTTGGAATAGCTTCCGCGGTTGTGACTTTGGTTTTGTCATTCATAATTAGTTTGATAACGGGCTCAAAGGAATCTGTGATTCCAATTTTCTCGTTATGCGTTGTCATTCTTACATATTGCTGCATAAAACTATCTCTAAAGAAGATGCTCTTTAAGCCGTATAAAAAGTTTGTGATAACGACAGAAATAGAAAAAATAACTCCCAAAATGGTATTCACTTTCTGGGGGATGAAAATATTGGTTAGCTTCCCTATTGTTTGTTTGCTCCACTTCCTGTCGAGGTTTCTTGCAGGAGGAAAAGAAATTGATATGAATGCGATTACATACTCTATGTTTTGGTTAGGATTGGGGATCTTATTTGGATTTGTTATCTCTTTTTGCATAGACCTGATAGTATCAAGATACTTTATCAGTAAATATGCGTTTGTAACTTCCAAACAATCAGTAAAGCAATAGATGCCCTACCGGCTAGAAGCCGGTAGTTCTATGTCATGCTTGGAAAGCAGATTAAAAGAGTAAACACTCAGAATTCGGATATTGTGAATGTATCCTTTTTATGATGTTCTTCTTATTCCTCTATATATTTTTGCACTTCTTTTATGCTTATTTGTTTTATTCTTATTTGCCCGGATGTTGCAACGAAGTATCCTCAAGCTCATAGATGCCACTATTCCAGGAACTCATCTTGCGATATTCTCATACCTTTCCCTTTATACAGATAGATGTGGAGGAGCTGATATAAGCATGTGCACATGGTCTGGGCTTACATTGCCACTGATTATATCGACGTAATTTGCTGAGCAGATTTCCCATATCATTACCGTACAACACTCTGTACCTATACTTTGTGTAGAATACTATGTGAACTTCTTCTGTATACCATACCTCTCATTATACTGAAGTGTTCGCCTAAAGGCGAGGGGTTCCCTATCGTATGGAATGGAAATAAAAAAGTCTGCCTACGATTGCTTCACATATTTCGCAAGATGATTTGTTAGTTCTCGACATCCTTGCATTGTACCTGCAGAAATTTCAAAAATATTTTTTATCTGGTGCTTTTTGAATTCTATCATGATTTCTTTTAATCTTGATTCTTCAACTATATCAGCTTTATTTAGTGCAACAACCTCGGGTTTTCTGTATAGAAATTTTCCGTATTTTTCAATTTCGTTCCTCACAATCTCATAACTACTCCAAGGATCATCTGCTGAGGCATCAACAATGTGAAGAATTACTGCGCACCTTTCAACATGTGCTAAAAATCTGTCACCTAACCCTTTTCCTAAATGAGCTCCCTCGATTAACCCTGGTATGTCGGCAATTACAAGCTCTTTGTCATTAAACTTTATCACGCCAAGCTGTGGTGTAATTGTCGAAAAAGGATAATCCTCTATTTTTGCTTTTGCATTGGTTACGGCTGATATAAATGTGGATTTTCCGGCATTAGGCAATCCAACAAGTCCAACATCTGCTATCAATTTTAATTTCAGCCATACCCATCGTTCCTCACCAGGCTCTCCATACTGAAATTTTCTTGGGGCTTGATTAGTGGAGGATTTGAAATATGAATTTCCCAGGCCACCTCTACCGCCTTGTGCCAACAGAACTGTTTGACCGTCCTCTGTTAAATCTGCTATTTCTGTAAATTTGTCTTCGTCAAGTATTTGAGTACCAACGGGCACTTTTAGGATTATATCGTCTGAAGATTTTCCTGTTTTATTTTGTCCTGCTCCGTTTCCACCTTTATGCGCTTTGAAATGTTGCTTATAGCGATAATCTATAAGAGTATTAACATTCTTTACGGCTAGTGCATAAATTGAACCGCCGGAGCCTCCTGCCCCACCATCAGGCCCTCCGAATTCAATAAACTTTTCTCGACGAAAACTAAGACAGCCATCCCCTCCATCTCCTGCTTTGAGGTATATTTTTGCCTCATCCAAAAACTTCATCTCGAATGTTACCTATGGTCATCAATATATTTTGCAAATACAGATTTCGATATGAAACCAATTTTAGAAGCTATCGGTTCGCTATTTTTAAAAATCATTATTGTTGGCAATGATTGAATATCGTAATCTGATGCCAATTCTTTTGCTTCATCAACATTGACCTTGATCAGGGGGGTATCTGGATTTTCATTCGAGTATTCATCAATCACGGAGCCTAGCATTCGGCATGGGCCACACCAAGTTGCCCAAAAATCAACAACTACTAATTCATTTGATTGCAAAATTTTATCAAATTCTGTTTTTTCTGTTATATCCAAAATCATTATTCCGCCTTTATTTTCTCAATTTCTCTCATCACAATTTTTTCAACAAATTTTTCCATGTTTGAGGTCACCCATTGCTGTATAACTTTCTCTGCAATTTCAGAAAACAATTGATCTACAGTGCGAGAACCAGCAATATTCGCTTTTTCCTTTGTCATTTTGTTTTTTCCATATGAATTTAACGCATTTGTCAATTGCTCAAATGGACTCGGTCTTTTCCTCACTATGGATGGTTCAGGATCAACAACCTCGGTGGATAAGGTACTCTTTTCCTTATACACCTGCGAATCCGACGCTTTCGGCTCTGGTTTTGCAACAACTTGCTCTTGGATGACTTGTGATTCATTTAAATTTATGACATTATCTTTGCTTACATCATTATCCGCTGCACCTAGGGAAGCATCTCTGCTTTCTTCCTGATTTTCGTCAGATTTATCCTCTGCGACATACTTTCTTATAGAGGATAGGATATCCTCCATAGACATTTCATCGTCAGGATTTTTATTCGTATAAATCATGTGTTCACTCCTTTAAAATTTATTACGTGTCTTATTGAAATGCTTCTTATAACTGAATTGGCTATCCTTAATCTTTAAGTTTTGAGGGGTCATCTGACCAATCAAAGCTCTAGCTCGACACTGGCTAGAGAAGTAGTCATTTTCAGCTCGTGTCTCCATATACTTCGCCTCAAAAAGTTGTTCCTGGGCATCTAAAACATCTTTAATAATCTTTACTCCGGACTTATACTCCTCCTCTGCATCGTGCAGGGCTATTTGGCGCGCTTCAACAGCTTTTTTTGCCGATAGCAAACTTTGTTTCGCCGCAGCCATAGATGCCCAAACAGCAGTTATTTGAGTTTTTATATCATCTATCAATTTTTCTTTGTCGACGGCCGCCTTTGTCGCCAAGTCAATGTATTTTCTCTTCTCAGCTCTGGCTGCTCCTCCGTCGTACAATGGAACTGTCACTTGCAGAGCAATCGTGCTACCTTTTTCCCTATATTTATCCCCTTGATGATTTCTTGTATTATCCGAAGAATTGTATGAGTGATCATATGAATACGACAAATCAACAGATGGAACAAATTCAGGGTTTGGCTTCTTCACTGCCGCCTTTGCTGCCAGCAAAACTTGCGATGCGGCAATGATTTGCGGATTATTATTTTTTGCTATCTCTATAGCTTGTTTCTCAGTTATGTTTTCATCAAACATTTTCTCTGGTGTGGTTAAATTTTTCGGAACTTTGTATCCAGTGAGTTCTTCAAACTGCGCACAATATGAAATATACTCGGCAGCCGCCTTTGCCAATTTTGACTCTGTTTCGGAAACGCTAGCAATAGCCTGTGAAACATCTAAATACTTCACGGCTCCGGTTTTATACATCCATTCTGCAACTTCTTTGCTGTTTTGCCTTGCTTCTAAGAGAGATTTTAAATGGTTTATTTCATCTCGTTTTGCCAACAAAGCAAAATATACTATGGAGACATTTCTTAAAACTTCTTGTTTTTTAGCTTCATACCCATACCATCTAGCCTTGATTTCAAGATCTGTTTCCTGCAGTGCCGCCATATCCGAGAACCCATGAAATAAATTCTGGCTAATCCCAATACCGTATGTTCTAACACTATCGTCATATCCTTGTTTTATAGTTCCAGTCCCCTCGATAGGTTGTCCAGCATGGTTATAGGAACGACGGTCAGGCGCATCATAGCGACTTAATCCTTTTTTTGCATCGTGCTGGTATTTTGCATTCAAAGAGACCTTTGGTCTGAATGCAGATGAATTCATGACATGGGTTTCATGAGCGGCCATCAGTTCATTTTGTGCTGATAAAATTTCCTTGTTCTTTTTTAGCGCGCTCTCTAACGCTTCAAACAGAGACCCCCTTACAGTAACTTTTCTCTCAAAATCCTCAGTCTTCGCTTTTTCAAGAGCTTTTTGAGTTTCTGTCTCTGGAGTTTTATTAGTTTTTTCTGTAACAGCTCCCTTATTATCGTTCCCAGCGGAATTATTCGGTGCTGATACAGCAACCAGCGACCCCGCACACATTAGCGATAGAATTTTTCTGTATAACACTTAAACGTAATCCCAAATACACAAAAATCACTCTCCTGAGAGAATAGCACTAATTCACAAATTCCATCAATGCAAAAACGCATGCAGAATTACATATGTTCATCTTTGTGGAATGGCTCCAAAGGTTTGTTGACATTGAAGAATATGATACAATTCCGGTGTTATCTTAAACTCAAATACGTTGTTCGTTATGAGCGAAATTAGAATATACACAGATGATGAATTGCACAAAATAGCGCAAGCGGGGAGGTTGGCTGCTTCGGTGTTGGACTTCATAGAACCATATGTGACAGCAGGAATAACAACAAATGAACTTGATAAGTTATGCCACGATTTCATTGTTGCTAACAAAGCTATCCCTGCCCCGTTGAACTATAATGGATTTCCAAAATCAATTTGCACATCTGTGAATAATGTCGTTTGCCACGGTATTCCGGGAGAATATAAGCTGAAATCTGGCGACATAGTAAATATCGACATAACGGTAAACCTAGATGGCCTGTATGGAGATACAAGTCGCACATTTTTGGTAGGGGAATGCTCTAAATTAGCAGAAAATTTAGTCGAAATCACAAAGCAGGCGCTGTTTGTCGGGATTGATGCTGTAAAGCCCTATGGACATTTCGGTGATATCGGAAGAGCTATCCAAAAGTTTGTTGATAAGCATGGATTTTCGATTGTGCGCGACTATTGTGGGCATGGAATTGGAGACGTATTCCACGGAGAACCGACAATTTTGCACTATGCCACATCCAGCAAGGGAGAACAGATTTTGCCTGGAATGTGTTTCACTATAGAGCCAATGATAAATGCTGGCGGATACAAAACAAAAGTGCTAGGCGATCATTGGACTGCCGTTACAGTTGATAAATCACTATCAGCTCAATTTGAACATACCTTAGCTGTTACAGAAAATTCAGTGGAAGTTTTGACACTGATTTAGCTGAAATACTATGGTATAACTACCATTTACTATTTCGCAGTACACAGACATTCTCACAGTGTCGGACAGTAACGGTCTTCGGAATAGACTAAACGACTTTGCCAAGAACATAAACAATATTTTACACAGACATCGTAAAAATTCTTTAAGTACGACATCTGTGCATCAAGATATAACCTGTTTAATCAATTCAATGATATATTTGCTCCATATCAAGGATTAAATAGTGAATTCGGTTGTGCATTGTTTGTATTACCAAAGATAGATAGCAACAGTTGCGTCCGTTCTTCAACGTTTTTAGATTGCAACTCTTTAACAAGCAAGCTCATATAGTTTGGATCATCAAACATTTTTTGCACATCCAGCAAAGCGTTCACTACGAACGCAAAGTCATTTGCCAAATTTGCATTTGGGGAGCTAATGATATGTAGTAGTATTCCTACTAGAAATGATAACCGGTCTGGAGACTGTATGTTGTTTGCGTTATTGCAACGTGATCGCAAACGTTCTACTGCTATCGCTAAGCGAAGGTTCGCATTTGGGGGATTACTCATCTGATTCAATATTTCCCCTATCATCTCAAGACCAAACGTGAGCTGTCCTGCATTGTTTGAGTTACTTATCTGAGCTACTAGTCCGCTTTGTTGCGCCAATGAAACAAACTGTTGTCTCAAATTATTGCCTGGTACATTGTTTACATTAACTACCTGGTTTTGCTGAGAAGCTGATTCGGGCTGATTGCTATTAGCAATATAATTGTTACTAGTAGTGCTGAAAAGTCCATCAAACAAACCATCAAAGCCATCGTTGTTTTTAGGATTGTCTCCACATATCCCTGTAGATATGGAAAGCATTCCAAGCAGGTACCAGTATTTTATGTTCATATTCTGATTTTTAAACTAAAGCTAACATGCCCTCATCATATATCACAAATATGCCACAAACAATGCCAAAAATTATAAGAAATTTTCTTAAAAAGAAATGATGTTTCCACTATGTCGCATCGGTACAACATTTCCAAGGGCTCTTGACTAGCATAGTTTCAGAATTGCCAACAAAATTGCTAGCAAATCTTCACCTTTATGGTTAAATCTAAACTCGCATCTCTCAAATGCAAGGCAAAAGACTTGCTTGTCAATCCATTGAATTTTACAAGCCTTCTTTTCGCAAAACTACAAAGACATTCGATGGCATTTATATTGGGTCTTTTGCCGTGTGCAAATTAGTTCTGACTGTGGTATCGCACCTGTTCAAAATCTACGAGATTCACCCGTCAGTACGAATTGTCGAACCTTCCAGTATCTTGCCTTAGCGCTCTCTTATGAACGTTACGAACACTTTTTTGTGTCGTTTTAGAAAATCACAAATGTAACTTCTCGTCTCCGTTTTTTGCAAACACTGAAGTAGCTCTCATCAATTTTAAATCCCCCACATTCTGTGTTTGAACAATTTTTTGCAACAGTAATGAGCTCCCCCCTCTATTTTGTTTAAGCAAAACTAGGAATTGGGGATTAGAAACTCTGTTCTCCCACGAATTCTGCATATCCCCCCCAAAGTAGCTTTCATCTAGCTCAAAATACATTGTG
This sequence comes from uncultured Pseudomonadota bacterium, assembly GCA_902798535.1. Taxonomy (GTDB): domain Bacteria; phylum Pseudomonadota; class Alphaproteobacteria; order RUG11792; family RUG11792; genus RUG11420. The sequence goes on along the minus strand of CADBWU010000015.1, from coordinate 16,837 downwards.
TTTCAACACGCTGTGTTCAAAAATACCCAATTCTTTGCTATTTTCTTTGAAAGACCTAGTTAATACGCATTAATTATGTTTCAATTTATGGGCAAAATTTTAGCTGTCGTGCTTGCTGTTAAATCGTCACAAAAGCACTTCATAATTTTTTTTACCTTGTAATCGCTCAAACGCCTGTATTTCATACTCTATCACCATATCTCTTTCAGAAATGCTAGTCAAGAACCTACCAAGTTCATAATCTCGTCACTTATGCAATTCATGCGACATACTGTATTTACCAACTTTTGTATATGCAATTACAGTTCTTTAAGGAGTAGTACCTAAAAATCAATCTATAGATGATTAGAGTTTGCCTGGCGCATCAAATCACCGCATAATCTCGTTGAAAGGATGCATAAGGCGAAGAACAAAAATGTCTCTGTCGCTTCGAAAGCCAGTTGTACCATATTTTTGTTGTATGTTATTACTTTAACTTCGTGTAAAATGATGGAACGTTAAAGAGCGCGACAAAAAAAGATGTTTTTTAGTTGGTTTTCTGAAAAGGGGCTGAAGCAAGGTATATTTTGGGCAATAATGATATATCTTGTCGGGGCATTGAATGATGTACTTGCCAGATTTTTAGGAACAAGATTACACGCGGTAGAAATTGCATTCTTTAGATTTGCTTTTTCTGTAGCTATTGTTCTTATACCAATGATGAAGTCCAGGCAAAATTTGTTCAAATCTGATATGCATTTTTGGCATCTCTTGCGCGGAATATTGGGAGCAATTGCATTGGGGCTATGTTGCTATAGCGTGAATGTTATGCCTTTGGCTGAAAATACTACAGTGCTCTTTTCTGAGGCACTGTTTATGCTTCCCCTCGCTACAATTTTTTTAAGGGAAAAAATCAGCAAAACATCTATCTGTGCCACTATTCTTGGTTTCTCCGGGCTTATAATAATGTTCCGTCCACGAGCTGAAAATATAAATATACTTGCTTTTATCCCAACGTGTGCGGCGTTGTTGTTTGCTGTTATGAATATAATGATAAAAAAAATGGTTGACCATAAAGAAAATACATTAACAATGTTATTCTATTTCGGTCTTTACACAACTTTGATATCCGCTGTAGTGGTGCCTATGTATTGGAATATGCCAACTCTTAAAGAGTTTTGTTTGATTTTTTTGCTTGGAATTGGCGCGAATTTGATTCAGTTATTTATTTTTTTGGCATATAGAGCCACGACCGCATCTGCGATAAGTCCTGTTCGATATATCGAATTGCCGTTTGCAATCCTATTCGGTTTTGTGTTTTTCAATCAAATCCCCGATTCCATCACACTTCTGGGAGCTACCTTGATAATTAGTGGTACGTTTATTGCATCCGGCAAAACTAACATTTAATTTTTATTAATTATGGTGCAAATTGTTTAAGTCGCAAGTTTTTCAATATATTCTACTTGTGAATGATTTTTGCTTGTGCCAATAAGGTATTTTTATGAATAGCATTTTGGACGTAAATCCTAACAAGTGAGCTTGATTGCGGTGACTTTGCAGTTGTGTTCAAAAATTTTGACAAAAAAATTCATGAATTTATGATTTTTATAAAATTTTTTCTAGGTTGTTCGTGATTGTTGTATACTGAAACTAGGATATGTTGTTTTGTGCAACGTTTATTGTTTGGAGAAGAAAATGAACAAAATTAGTATGTTATCAATGGCAATATCGCTTATGGCTGGTTTTGCCTATGCGGAAGAAGCTAAAGTGGGAGATGTTGCCCCTGCTGCTTCCGGTGAGGAGACAGCGACCACCACTGAGGTAACTCCAAGTGAAGCCCCTGTAGCAGATGAAAGCACCCCCGTAGTACCAGAGAAGCCTGTTGCTAAAAAGAGCAAAAAAGCTAAAAAGTCATCCAAAAAGAGTAAACTCACGAAGGAGTCAATAAAGGCAACAGAGGAACTGAATAAAAATGAGAACACTGGTAAGAATGATGAAGCTGTAAGAGAGGCTCAAGAAGCAGTTTCCGATGCTAAGGAAAAAGTGTCAGATGAAACCGTCGACCTGAAAAAGGCGGAGACAGTGGCACACAATAATGATAAATTAACCGACTCTTACAAGAAGTCTATGGTCAAAAAAGAACAAAAAGAACTAGATGAAGCGAAAGAAGAGCTAACAAAAGCAGAAAAAAAGCTCGAGGAAACGAAAGCAAGTGCTGAATCAAAGTAAAACGAAAAAAGGGAGCTCGTAAAGCGAGCTCTTTTTTTTTGTGTCCAAAGTTTAAGTGGCAATAAATGAAAAAACCATTAGCCGAATTGTTAAGACCAACCGATATAAGTGACCTAGTTGGAGAGGATTTAGGGAAAGTAAATTTAACCCGGCTACAATCGATGATATTATGGGGCCCACCTGGATGCGGTAAGACGTCGTTTGCAAAGATCATAGCAAGCAGGTGTGGCTTAGAGGTTGTCACGATGTCAGCAGTTACAAGTGGCGCTACGCAATTTAAACAAGTGTTTGAGATAGCTGAACGCGGAAATAAGTTGCTCTTGCATGTGGATGAGATACATCATTTAAATAAATCGCAACAAGATATATTTTTGCCACATTTGGAAAATGGCAATATCACCCTTATTGGAACAACGACAGAAAATCCCTCTTTTGAACTTCGTCCTGCATTATTGTCAAGGTGTAAGGTTATAGTTTTTAAACGGTTATCCATTGATGATTTATGCACTATAATAGGACGTGCCGAAAATTATCTGGGCAAACCGCTTCCGTTAGATCAAAAAGCTAAAACATTATTGTGTGAAATGGCGAATGGAGATGGACGCTATCTTCTTAATATGGTCGAAGAGTTAATCAATCTTGTTGCGGAAAATGAAATAATTACTGCAGAAAAATTGCCCAAAATCCTTTCAAAACGCACAGTGCTCTATGATAAGCATGGCGATGAGCACTATAACTTGATAAGTGCACTACATAAATCTCTTAGAGGTTCTGACGTAAATGCGGCATTATACTGGTTTTCTCGGATGTTAGCTGGAGGAGAAAATCCATTGTATATAGCGCGCCGACTTGTTCGATTTGCTGTTGAGGATATAGGACTAGCTGATCCAAATGCGCTACAACAAGCTATTGCTGCTCAGCAGGCATATTCCTTTTTAGGATCGCCTGAAGGCGAGTTGGCTATTTGTCAGGCTGTGATTTATTTGGCTACTGCTCCAAAATCTAATGCTTGTTATGTTGCATTTAATAATGCTCAGAAATTAGCGGACAAAACAGGTTCTTTGATGCCTCCCAAACAAATTCTAAATGCTCCAACAAAGTTTATGAAGGAACAAGGTTACTCGAATGGCTATGTATATGATCCGGATACGCCAAATGGATTTTCTGGGCAAAACTATTTTCCCGAAGGGCTTGCGAAACAAAATTTATATAACCCTGTCGAACGTGGATTTGAACGAGAAATAAGAAAGCGCCTTGAATATTGGGACAAACTACGAAATAGCAAAAAATAGCTAAAGATTTAGACATTTGGGGAGTTTCTGTTAAGAAAATGGCAAAATGCAGATTTTGGACAAAGAAATTAAGTGGAACTTTGGAACGATTTAGTTGCAGACAGGAACACATATTTTTAATAAATTTTGGGTTTAGTTCAAAACGGACGCGTGGTAATATTTTATGCTTTTGGTAATTAAAAATTAACTTTTATTAGGTAATCTAATTGATGTGAGGCGGAGCCAAGCGACCGGAGCCTAGTGGCTCGAGTTATGGCGAGTTTGGGTACAATGGATTCGAGACGGCGTCGTCTTGGATTTGTATAGCGCGGTTCTCGGGATTGTTGCTTGCCCTTTCGACACGGAGAAGCTGTGATGCGGATCATGTCGGCGGAACGTGTTTCTAAATCGGGGCATTCATGTTACCGGGAATGAGCTTGAAGCTGATGCGAAAATGTCAGTCCTGCTCTTTACCTCCGCTAGCAAGGATCATACGGTTCTTGGGTTATCGGTTCGAGATTTTATGAAACCTCGAAACTCGGTTCTAGAGTGCCAAATGTTCATGAACTAGTCGCTGTTTCGCGCCTCACGCGTTTAACCTGTACTTCGCAGAGCAGAGCATAGATAAATAGCTGTATTTGTCGATACTTGTAACGCAGTACACATGAATTTGCATGCGCAAAGCCATATCGATGGTATAAAAATGGCTCTAGACTGGCATTGTTTCAAAACAGCTAGCAAACCTTCGTATCTATAGTTAGGATCTGAACTCACATTCTTTCAAATGCGAGACAAAAGATTTGCTTGTCAATCTGTTGAATTTTGCTTACCGTATTCCGGAAAAAACTACAAAGACATTCGATGGCATTTACATTATGTCTTTTGCCACACGCAAATTCATTCTGACTGTGGTAATGTGCCCAAATAAAATAAATCATACGCTCTCCAGCCGTCGGTGTGAATTGCCGAATCTTCCAGTATCTTGCCCTAGTTTCCCTTTTGAACAATTCAGCACGAACGTTTTTACTCCCGTTTTAGCAAGCCAAAAACAGGGGGTTGCTAGCGGCTCCTCTACCCCTTTTCCCACGAATTCTACGTGCTCCAAAATAGCTTTCATCTAATTCAAAAATACCAAATTATTTGCTATGTTCTTTTATAGAATTTGCCAAAATTTTTACGCGAAACTCGTTAAAATATACATTAATTGTGTTTCTATTTATGGATAAAATTTTAGACGTCGTGCTCGCTGTTAAATCGTCGCAAAAGCGCCTCACAGTTTTTTTTACCTTGTAATCGCTCAAACGCCTGTATTTTATACCCTCTTACCATATCTCTTTCAGAGATGCTAGTCAAGAGCTATTGCAGTTATCAATATATCAAGATGCCCCCCTCTCTTAAAAATAAGATTTTTGCATTAGTACAGCTTATCGGAGAGAATCACACGGGCAGAAGAAGCTTTATCGTAGTTACAAATTCCCTTCAAAACCTAGCAATACCCAGAGCACTCTTTGCCAGATTTCACATCACGTGCTCTATCGATGGGCTGATTGATTGCTAACGTGAAACTCTCATTAAATCAGATAGCTGGACATAAGTGAATAAGGAGCGATATTCTTATCGTATTGGTTTACATCTATATGAGTTCCGAAATACTAAAAAACATAGCACGTAACATTTTTTTATATGCCCGGGTGTCTAGGGTGCACGTCCTAGTAATGCCTATATTACTGGTAATCTGCGCATATCTATACACGCGACACCATTATAAGGTATGCAGTATGAATTCTTTTTGGTGTGTATCTTTGTCAATTTTACTGTATAACCTGGCTGTAAACACTATTTCTGAATACAGAGATTGCGAACGTGGAGTGGATGACTCTCATTCGACTGGAACGAGATATCGGCTGATAACTGGTATAGTTCCCAGAAAACATGTTTTATACATAGGCGTTACGGCATTTTTGCTTGCATCAATTTCGGGAGTGAGCGCACTGATATTCCAACCTTATACATTGATATTTTCCGGCATTTTCGCTGCTTTTATCACACTTTTTTATAGCGAACAGCCTTTCGGATTTAAATACAATGCACTTGCCGAAGTTTGTGTGTTCATCGTGTATAGTTTTTTGGTTTTTTCCGCTTGTATATTGTCCTTAACTCATACACTTTGCTTGAAGGATCTATTTTTTTCAATACCTTTTGGGCTTCTCACAACATGCGTTGTATTGGCGAATAACATACGAGATTACAAATTTGAACAAGGAAAAACAACGACCATACCAACAAAATATGGACTTAAATTTGCTTATACTCTTTTGTTTCTGATGGTTCATCTGGCATTCTTGTGTGTGCCATTTTTGGTTTATTTTAATATAATGCCAAAATCTGGTTTTATTTCCTTGTTCTCTTACTTATTTATTTTTCCATCAATAAAAAAAATAAATTCGCCGGCATTTATTAACTGCTTTGGTTTGATGCAGACAACTTTTTCCTGTCTAAATATTCTGGCTTTCTTTGATGCTCAATAAAACTGCTATCTCTTCGAATTAATAATCCATACGTAATTTACGTGTGATACTTGTACAATCGGAGTCGCACGTATTTCTGCTTTGTTGGAACCTACGTTTATAATTTTTGCCACCGGAATGCCTTTTTCATAAAATCCTCCCTCTCCTGAGGTATACAAAATATCACCAACTGTTAATTTTGAAATTGCGTCATCTTGCTTTATTTCTACAGCAACCATTTCATTTTGATCCGTTCCTTTAATAATCAAATGTATTCCAGAATTTGTCTTTACGGGTATAGCGGTTAGAGAATTTGTTAATGGCAAAACTTTCGCGCTTTTCTCATAAACTGCGTTGATTACACCGACAAGACCATCAGGCGTGATTACTATGCTGTCGTCAACTATATTCTCATGCGTTCTTGATATTATTATACAAGAGTTGTAAATTGATGCTTCAAATCCTAAAACTTTTTCAGCTAAATCAAACCGTTCAGAACTGTATTTTATATTTAGATTTTTTTTTATTTCATCCAGTTCTTGAATTTGTTCATTGGCTTTTATATTTTCAATTTTTAAGATATCCAGCTCTCGTCTTAGCAATTCATTTTCATGCTTAATATCTAAAAAATTTTTCACTAATTTAGGTATCTGTATCAATTGATGGGCTTTGATTTTAAGTGGAGCTACAGACTTTTCTAAAGAAGTGCGGATAGAATGAACATGGAACTCAGACATGTAGTCTAGCCCAGCACTCAAAGCGCAAAGCACAAAACAAAAAACCATTAAATGGCTTCTGGAAATGCCATTATGTGACATAAACTTAGCAAACAAGACTTGTGTCGAATTACTCGTATTATTATTTTTCATCAATCGCTATGTCCATTTGCAAATCTTGTATCTTCTTGGTCAGGGTATTCCTACTTATTCCTAAAATTTTTGCTGCCTGGGTTTTGTTTCTAGATGCCCAATTCATAACTTTTTGAATCATAGCAACTTCGACCTCCCTTATCACAACGGAGTGCAAATTGTTTACCCTATTGATATCCTTTTGTATTAAGAAAAAATCATCTAAGAGCGCCCCTATTGCATCGGCTATATTCCTTGATTTCACGGTCATTCCTCCACAAGCGGAACTAGAATATCAATGTCATATCCATTTTCGCACCACTGTTTAACAGTATCATAATTGGCTTTGAACATAATATCCATTTCTGTAAGCCTGGAAAATGTCCCATCTTTTTTTCTTATCAGTGGATCAATCCCTCTGAATTTTGGCAAGAATTTCTCCGTCTTATACTTTTGCTCTGGAAGTCTATTCAGTGGGTTTTGGCATTGTTGTAGATTCAATTGTATGATTCTATCATCGCTTTTTGCCAGTTTGTCCATAACAATTTTGTCAGTGGAAAATAAGTCATCTTTCTCTATTATCTTAAGTTTCAGTGCTCTTTTTAAAGCATTCGCGAAATGTATATTCATTGTTGTATTCCATTTTGCCCCCCAAAAATTCTGCGTGAAATAGATTGATAAATTTGCAAATTTCCTTGCTATATCCAGATTTTTAAAGAACCATTTATTATCCTTAAATTCAAGATCTTCCATTATTTCCTTTATTTCTTTCTGCGTTATCATTTTCATTATGAAGCCTGTATGAATGTTGTATTGTATTCTATCTGCACACATATCTGGGAGATGTTGTTCGAGCGCCTTGTAGTCATTTTTGTTGATATCAGCATCATCAAGAGTAATGTTTATCGAGTTGAGAATTGTTTCCATCTTATTTCTGTGCAAATACTCGCGGTGAGTCTTGTCTTGATAGCTTTCCTTGGTGTATTCATTCACGTCATCAGTCCAGATATAATCTCCAACGTGAGAAAAAACTGTATGCGATGCATCGTGAAGCAATCCTGCTACTAATTCCTTTTTCGAGACTCCGGCTTTTTTCAAAATTGCGTATACTCCAATAGAATGTTCATAGCGAGAAAATGCTGGCAATTTAGGTGAAAAATATCTTGCGCCACCTGATTGATCTATGTGTTTTAAACGTTGCATGACATCTGAATTTATCACAGGAGCGATATCATCACATTCAATTTTTTCATTCCAGACAGTAATGTAACTTCCGGTATGTTGCAGATGATAATATATGCCCTCTGCTATGATTAGCGTTACGGCGCAACCTAAGGCAATCTTCAATCTCAGTGATTTCATATCGTTATCCAACATCCTACGGCTCCATCATATGTTATCAAAATCGGAACGAATTAGAAACAAAGCAAGTCTTGATTTTAGGTGTTCCTAACCTATTATCGAATAAAGAAGTTCCTAATTAAACAGCAAAAGCAAAGAGGCGGCAATCATATCTATCGCCTTTGAGTGACAACTTGTTCGCCGGTGAAACCGTGCCAGGCGCCTTCGTATAACTGAATTTTTACTTTCAACCAAACAAGTTTCAGACTTGCTTATTACGTTATTAGCTAGACGCTGTCATCAAAGATGCTAAAAAGTGATAGAATAGCCTTGAAAATATCTGAAGTGAAATATAAAGATGTTGCATAGGAATGATATAAATGATGAGATTTTGCACAAAATTAATGTAAATCTTCCGGGAAATATTGGGTATACGGGCAGATTATTAATGCTGTGTTCTGGATTTTGAGAATTGCAGCACGCTGACGGGAGCGCCATGGCAGGACTTGCCGAAGGAGTATGGAGATTGGAAAAATACGCGTCGGTGATTTACGAGGTGGCGAGACCGCGGAATTTGGGACAAAATATTGAAATCAGTGATGGATGAGCCGGATTTGAACAGTATTATGATTGATGCGACGTACGTGAAATGTCATATGAAAGCAAGTGGTGCGAAATGTGGAAATCAAAGCATATATCGCTGTAGATGCTCGCGGAATGCCTTTGAAGATACTCATATCCGACAGAAATGTGCACGATAGCCAGCGTGCAGAGGAATTGAACAAGGATTTTAAAGCAAAATACCTGACAGCTGATAAGGGTTATGACAGTAAAAGTATAGTTGAATTTGTCGCAAAAACTGGAATGAATGCTGTAATTCCATCGCGGAGCAACGCAAAAATGCAGAGGAATTATGATAAAGAATTGTATAAAAAGAGGCATATTGTTGAAAATTTTTTCTAAAAATTAAAAAATTTAGGGGTATTTCAACACGATATACCAAAAATATCTCATCCTTCCAAGCTTACCTCACAATCGCCTCCATCATGCTCTACCGCAATTCCTTTTGACGACAGCATCTAGTAGGAGCTTGGTATAATGGTGCTTTTCTGCGAATCTATTTTAACGCGTCTGTAAATTGAATGTGCCCGTAACAACAACCCTTAATCGCTTATTTAAAGAATACTCTTCATACCATTCATTATCTGATGTTACAGCAGCATCCTCTGCAGAAATGGAAAATTTACCACTAGTGAAATTACGTAATCCTATTATTTTTGCACCGAATGTTTCGGCTATTTTTTGCGCTCTGGTCTCAGAATCCTTCGCAGCTTCCTGCAACATTTCGATACGTAACTGGTCAATTTTTGTGTATACATACTTTACTTCATCGTTAATATTTATACCTTGCTCTTGTAATTGTGAAAATTTTGATTTTATTGCCCTAACTTTATTTATATCATTTGTTCTTATTTTTATCTTTCCTTTTAAGTCAAATCTCTTAGTACGTGTATTGTCACGTTCACACCCATAGTAAAATTTATCACGAGTTTTGGAATAAGTATCCGTTACCTCCGTATCCATTATGCCTTCTGTTTTTAGAAATTTTGTCACGATATCCATATCTTTATTCATCTTTTCCTGCGCTTCTTTGATGGTGTTCGCTTCTGTAACCACTGTTATTTTCCACATGGCGCAGTCAGCCACTACATTGCGATCCGAAAGCCCTTTAACAGAGATATATGAATTGTTTTTCTCAATCACATTTAATGTCTTTAGCCCAACGCCACCAATTATTGCAACAGCGAGTAACCCGGTTATCATATTTTGAATATTCATTACTTATCCTCCAAATCTTCCCCTAGTATCAGAATAGCATGTAATTCACATTTTGGGGAAACATTTGTAAGTAGCATAATTGACAAATAAATGCACAAAAATGCGTTCTGCTATACTTCTTGTTTTTTTGAGCAACTTAGCAATGCCTTTAGCCCAACTGAATCATATTTTTCGAGCAAATATCAGATACGCTACCGCCTCTTGTTTTTCATAATCATTCGCTCAGACTTTATTTAAACAGGGCAATTTTAAGACTATTTTTGCATATTTTATTAATTGATTTTCTCGAAAAAAATTTTTCCTACCGCCATTACACCTACAGCATTCTTTTTTCAAAAAAAATCACTTTGCCATTATTTATCTTTCAGCGAATTGTTTTTTATCACGCATGCATGCATATTTATATGGTTAGCATTTCTTATTTACCTCTTCTATATCATGCAGAAAAAAAATAGATGATGGGACTTTTTAATGCTTGACGTTTTGTATTGTTATTGTGCTAGACTGAGAATAGGTCATATGAGCCCTTCGAATTATTCATTCGAAAAATTTGTTGCAAAATATGAATTTGCGGCAACAAACATCAGACGTTATATTTTATTTTTTTCCAAAAGGACGAAAAAAATTTGCCTGATTGAGCGAACGCGTGTCAAGGTTTTTGGACAATATCTGTTTGGATATGTCCAAAAGCGAGCGAATAGCGAAGCGTACCTTGATAGGCGGAAGCGAAATCAGTACAATTCGGATACCTTTTGAAAAAAATAATAAAACAATACAAATTTTTCTCTCCCGCTGAGTAAAACGAAGCGTTGGAGAGAACCGGGGCGCGCGATATGATAGGCTTGTAATCTTATCATATCGCGCGCCCCCTGGAGTCACAAAAGGCGTTGCAAAAGCCTTTTGTGACTCAAATGAGAAATATTTTTTTAGAAAGGAAACCAAAATGAATTTAATAGTGCAACAATCTGATAAACAAGTTTTAGATATCAAAATTCTAAAAGAACACCTTAGAATTGATCACAATCATGAAGATACATATTTAAAAGAAATAATTTCTATGGCAACGGATATTTTAGAAAAAAACATTGAAAAGCCAATACTCAAAAAAACATACCGCTATACATTTTATGGAAATGAGTTGAGCCCCACACGATGTATTCCAATTCCAGTCAGTCATGTGATTAGGGTGATTTCAGTACAAAGAATCATTAACGATAAAGATAAAGAAAATGTATCTTATTCTGTAAAGAGCGAACGAGGAAAAACTCTGATTATCACGAATGACACAAAATTTCCAATTGAAATCACTTACACTGCAGGAATAACAGATAATGAAAAAGAAATTCCAAAAGATCTTCAATTTGCTGTATTGCAAATTGCAAAAAATATATATGAGTGTTCTGAAGAAGATGTTTTGGAATCGAAATATATAAAACACATCATAAATTCAAATAGAACGTTATATATTAACTAGAGGAGAAAAGTTATGAAATCAATTATGCCAAAATTAACAGAAAGAATAACACTACTAAAAAATTCCAGAGACACAGATACAACAACAGTAAATCGGTTTGAACCACTGATAAAAACTCGCGCTTATATCCGTGCGATTCGCCCCAAATCATTTGAAGTAATCATCCCCATGATTCCGGTGCACGTCAAAAACATACCAATTTCCGCGATTAAGTGGAATAATGCTGAATACATCTATACTTCCCCGGCAGCAGAATACAAAGAAAAATTTCTCAAAGGCAAGATTACATTGTGGAGGTCGAAATTAATGCCTCTACGAGGTTAACAATTCGTTCTTTAACCTTGTCGTTTTCAACTGTTCTGAATGCATTAAGTAATCTTGCCTCCATATTGCTATTGCGATCACTTTCTTGCATTTCGGCAAAAGTGAAATCTGACAAAAATCTTGTGGGATGAGCGCGCAAAGCTTGACATACTCTAAAAAGAATAGGAATAGTCATCTTAGAAATCCCAGATTCATATTTCTGGATTTGTTGCGCCGTACATCCCACAAATTCGGCAACTTGTCCTTGAGTCATGTTCAGCTCTTTGCGTCGTGCTCGTATTTGCAAGCCTACAGTGTCTTCATTTTTCCCGATTATTCTTTTAGTCAATTTCATTAGAACATCCATTTTTTATACACTCTACATACAAGATATCCTCGGTAGCTTTCTGCTCATATCTTGTTTTAGCCCAAACAGCAACATCTGGTCTGGTTTTTCTATCAAAAGTGTTAATTGTAAAACAATTTCTGAATTTTTCTTGGTTGAACAATTTCAAAATCCAATTTTTGTAATCATTGTGATCTGAAGCTAATCTCCAGAAACCACCAACCTTTAATTTATTGTATATGTCAGTGATTGTGTTCTCTTGTAAAAATCGCCTTTTTATGTGTTTTCTTTTTGGCCAAGGATCGGGAAACAGCAAGAAAACTCCTGATAACGAACAACAGGGAATACTCCTGATAAATGTTCTGGCGTCAGCTGGATAAATTTTTATATTTTTTATATCACTTGTATCGATTTTTACCAGAAGTGAGGCAATTCCATTAACAAATGGCTCGCAGCCGATGAATAAATCTCTGGGGCTATTTATCGCCATCTGAGCTATATGTTCTCCACTGCCAAAACCTATCTCTAGATAGATGTTGGAAAATTTTGAGATATCGATATCAGCAAATGATTTTGTTTCAATTTCCGGCATTAATGTTTTGTATAGCAATTCCTGCCTGTGTGTTAAATTGCGTGTTTTTATTCGACCGTAGAATTTTTCATCAAATCTATTTATTAATTCCATATCACAACCTGATTTGAGCTCTCTTCTAACCTAATTTTGTAACCTTCCAAACTAGCTATGTTTTTGGCATAATTTATAAGGATATTGATCACATTGCTTGGAAGTGTTCCGGATAAGGCATTATTCACTTCAGTTGGCAAATTTGTATTTTCTGGAATATTTATTACAAATTTATCCATGGCTCTTGAAACAGTTACGATATCTCCTGATTTTGATGATTTCATTGCGGTATATAAGATGCAACAAATCGCTTTCTGAACTCTATTAGGAAGAGAATACAGACCATTATCACTGGAAATAAAAAGATTGATATCTTTTAACAAATATATTTTTTTTAGGGCATTGATCTCAGCTTTTGAATCAGCGTTATCCGCATAAACGTTTCTAAAAAAATCCATAGTATAAGTGAGGAGATCAATAGTTTTACAAAGCTCCTCTATGTTACCTGTTGCATTACCTGCGATATCCTCATTAATAAAACTTAATACACTTAGATAGTTTGCCATTTCGTGACAAATTTTTGCCACGGTCAGATTAATATCTTTGTCCACAGATGCCTTTTTGAAGACACTAACTTGTGAGTATTTTATAAAAAATTTCTCCTTTTTGGCTAGATATTCTTTGTCTAGGTATTTTTAATAAAAGCACGATGCATCAGAAAACCTTAAACAATTCCACTCAAAAGCTTGGCGGTGTAGTCCACCAAAGTAATTACTCTGCTGTAACTCATTCTGGATGAACCGATAACCCCTATTGCTCCAACAATATTTTTTTTAGCATTCTGATATGGAGAAATAATCATTGAACATCCCGACATTTCAAAAATTTTTGTTTCCGCTCCTATAAAAATTTGGATTCCTTGCCCTTCTATAGATTTATCTATTAGGTCTTTCAAAATTTTTTTCTCGTCCAGTTTCCATAGAAGCTCTTCCAAATCAGAAATTTCGCCAGCTTTGGAAATTAAATTCGTCTGTCCTTTAACTATAATCTTATTCTCGTTATCATCAGTGATTTCATTAGTTATATAACCTATTCCTTGTTCAACGACACCTTTGACAACCGCTTCTATTCCCTCTTTCTGGCAATCTAGTTCAGTCTGTAATTTGATTTGAATTTCTTTTAACGAGCAACCTGCAAGTTTTGTATTTATGTAGCGAGTTGCTTTTTCAAGAACGCTTGCAGAAACCCCAGGAGCAACGTCAATAAGCCTATTTTCCACGACCCCATTTTCATTCACGATAACAACAATGGCTCGTCCCGGACTGAGCAAAACAAAATCGATATGCCGTACTTCAGAATTCACTGTCGGCACCCTTATCAAGCTGGCACAATTCGCTAATTCGGACAAAACACCAGTTGCCTGTTCTAAAATTGATTCAAGACTTTTGCCTTTTGTATTTTGTACCACGCTTTCTAGTGCGTCTATTTCTAGTTCTGATACGCTGGCGGTTTCAACTAGCGTGTTTACAAAAAAACGCCAACCTTTTTCAGTCGGCTTCCTTCCCGCTGATGTGTGATCAGAACTAAGGATACCTAAATCTTCTAAATCAGCCATAACATTCCTTACGGTTGCAGGAGATAGACTGCTTTCTATTTGTTTCGCAATCGTCCTGGAGCCAACAGCCTCTCCGGTTTCAACGTATATTTCTACGAGTTTTTTAAAAATCTCTACATATCTTTCATTTTTACTTATATCGACCGCTCTCATCTCAAATTGTTGTGCTCATCTCCTTACTTTTATTTTATATAATTTCGCCTTTGCTGTGTACTGGATACTATTCACTATGGTGCATCACATACTCATTTATACAAAGCATATTGCTAATTTTCAGTTTTTAAAATGTCGCTTATTTCATAATAGTCGTTGAGCTGTATATCATACTTTTTACCCTTGCGGTTATCTTCTTGTATTTTTTTTATTGAGCCTTCCTTTATCACAAAATCAAAGTGATACGCAACCATATAGTCATTTCATTTTTGTATCGATGTTCTGTTATTTCTGTAGCGGAGCCCATTTCCGCGCTTATCAACATATTGCGTATGGTATCCGATATAGGGAACGTTGATTTCGTAACTTCTCTTTCTGGCAAAATAATTTTCTCTACTAACTACGATGTGTTTCAGGAATGTATATAGCTTAAGAGCGCTAAAGTAGCAATCAAGAGCCTTTACTGATTTTGTCTAAAAAAACATGTAATGTTTGCTCATCCATCCTACCTTTGTATGCCTCTTCTACCTTTATTGCAACGTATTCTAAGTCGGCAATTTCCGGTTGCGTCGCATTACGATTTTTCTCATCCCCTTGCTTTTCTATCCAGCCAACATTAAAACGATCATTTATAATATGTGACAAGTAGTTATACAACAATGCTGCATTCCAGTTGGACTGATGATAAGTTGCCACTATATTGTTCTGGAATTGTATTATTCCAGACTGTTTGGCCGCATCAATAGAAAGTTCATTTGTTTGTAACATGCAGTCCGCTAACGCCCTGAGATTACCTGATATACACTATCTTTGTATCCAACAGCGGCTATCCATTTGTTATTATTATCTTCTTCCTCCCATATATTTGACATTTCTTCCGATACATGCGAGGTATATATTAGAATTCGTTTTACTTCGCTGGTATATCCTTATATATCGTTAACACACATCGCAACATTGGCTGGTTCAGTAAGGCAAATTTGCAACAAAATGAACCAACTACTGAAAGCAGTACTTCAATGTCACCTTTACCGCCTTTCTGACTCATACCGGCGTAGAGCTACATTTGATTAGCACTACGCCAATTCCTGCAAGTTAAGCGACTTTTGAAAGTTTTACACAATCACAGTCACAGTGCTCTTTAAAATATTTCCTGTCCTTATATTCACTTTGCTTGCCTTTGTTAAAAGACGAAACTGGACGACAGTATCCCATCACTCTAGTCCAAATTTCGCAGTGCGTGCGCTCTTCGTTCCTAAGCTCCACAACCTTCTTGTCCATAAATCTTCACCACCAAATTCAATCCTAGCCTAATTATAACAAAAAATTTCCTTCCTTGCATACAACAACAATCCATGCCGTGATAAAGGTAAGGAAACATGGAACTCTCTTATTTAAATTAGCTTGCATAGCGCTTAGTTTTTCGCGGGCAATCTAGCGAGGTAGTTTTGTAAAACGGAATTATAATTTTCAACCGGTTCAATTGGTGAGTTTGTCATCCCTGAATTGTTGGGCGGAGCAGATGCAGTGACATTTGGTCGAGTTCTATGGACTGAATTTTTCTCAAATCTTGATTGGACAATGGCCTGCGCGTTATCAATGAGCATGATGTTTTTCATCATATTACCCATTTTTATATTTCAGAAACGCACCAGGTCATAAAAAATCAGAGGGGGCGCGATGTGGTATGTTTTTATTTTACCACATCGCGC
Source organism: uncultured Pseudomonadota bacterium (assembly GCA_902798535.1). GTDB lineage: Bacteria > Pseudomonadota > Alphaproteobacteria > RUG11792 > RUG11792 > RUG11420. Next base: position 592 of record CADBWU010000015.1, on the reverse strand, counting down.
CCCAAGGCCTGTCAAGGTACGCATACGCTCAGCAACCTTCGGTCACCGACCGCTGGTCGCTGACCTTGACAGGCGGGATACTCTTCGGCTGAAAATAATTTGCATAGCCATGAAAAATATGTTAGAATATTTATAGGAGGGCAGTGATACCCGTGATTTATTTTGAGGTGTATAGAAATGTTTAAAAAGAAATGTTTGTTCGGGGGGCTAGGCTTAGGTAATGCTATAGCTATATTCGCTTCCATTTCGAGCGATGTTATAGCTATGGAAGCTGTTAAAGCTAAAAATAGCATACATGATTTCAGAAGTGAATTAAATCAGATAGCTTGGGACAGAGCATGTAGTTTTAAGGAGTATGCGTTTCAATATCTCGGTAAACAAAAAGAATATTCCTGGATCCTAGATGACAAATATAAAGATTCCAGGACAAAAGTCATCGGCAAGGCCATAGGAGATTGTGTTGCTAGAGAGGGAGCGTTTGCAAATAAGGCTCCTGAAGAGATTATAACCTTTAAAGATACTGATCCTAAAACTTATAAACAAAGAAACTGGAATGCAGTTATTTTGTATAACTATATTCATGAAGCGATTA
>CADBWU010000014.1 GCA_902798535.1 uncultured Pseudomonadota bacterium | reverse complement strand
CCCCCCCCGAACAAACATTTCTTTTTAAACATTTCTATACACCTCTTAAAAAAACCACGGGCATCAACGCCCCTTCTGTAAATATTCTAACATATTTTTCATAGCTATGCAAATTATTTTCAGCCGAAGACTATTCCGCCTGTCAAGGTCAGCGACCAGCGGTCAACGACCGAAGGTTGCTGAGCGTATGCGTACCTTGACAGGCCTCGGGGCGCGATGTGGTAAAATAAAAACATACCACATCGCGCCCCAAGGCCTAGAGCATTAATATAAGTTGTTATATCCCTTATTAAGTCTTTAAGGGGGTCTTTGACATACTGTTTTTTTAGATTATAACTTTCCATCTCGTTTCTTTTTTTTCTGCTTCAAATTGTCCGAGTAATATGTTTTTTATTTGTAAATTTCAGTTTATCTTTGTATGGACATAATTTGATGAACTATGATAGAATCGAATTAGATGGTGTTATCTATTACATACAGTAAATATGAAATTTAAATGTTTATTTTGTTTATTTTTGTGTACATTCTATGCAAATGCGCAGACGCGGATTAAGCCTAATGCGGTTGGTAATGCTTTGGATGAATCTTTCGTTTATAATGCTCAAAAATCTCCAAAATCTATGATGGATAAGGGGCGAGATGCCATTTCTTTTCTAAAATTAGGCGATAAAAATAAACATAAGCAGAATACCAGCGGAAGTAGGGCTGAAACATCTGAAGCTTTTACTTTAGAAACAGTAAACGGAGATCCGATCACGAATATTGATGTTATAGATGCCACGAAACTTATTTTCTTTCTTTGCGGAATGGAATATGACAAAGACACGGCTAAAATGATGGCTCCGGCCGTAATTGAATCTCTTGAAGATGATAGACTAAGGACGCAATGTGCCAAATTGTTTGGCATGAGGGTTACTGACAAGGATATTGAAAAAGAAGTTTTGAGATTAGCCTCTATGAACAACACATCTGTGCCCGAACTTGAGAAACGCGTCTTATCATATGGGATCAGCCTAAAGACATTTAGACGAAACATCAAATCCAGATTGGTATTTCAGTTAATATCCCAATATCTTGCCGACAATGACCGCGTGACATCAGCTGAGCTTGAAACCGCCAAAAAAGAACGGCAGGCGCTAGTGGCATCAAAAAGGTATTTGATATCCGAGATATTTAGATACGACCGTTCCAGTTTGGAAAAAATACGCACATTGGCACTTAAAGGATTTGATTTTCAGACGCTGGCAGAAAATTTTTCACAAACAATCAAAGTAGGAAAACGAGGCGCTCCTAAATGGTATAAAATAACTACCCTAGAACCTGAGGTTGCCGCTAGATTAAAATCAATGAAAACAGGAACCATCAGTGATATAATCAAAACGAAACGGGGGTATAAAGTTATATGTTTGATAGATACAGCTGAATCTGGTAAAGTAGCCAGTTCGGAGGCTACGTATAAGGTCTTAAAAGCAACTGTAGTTTACAGAAGTAACTTATTCACTAAAAAAGACATTGAAAAAATTGAAGGGACACTGAACGCAATATCACAAATTGAAACAGCAGGAAATCTGAAAAAAATCTGTTTGGTGAATGATATAAAGTTAGAAGAGGAAACTATGTCGCGACCGCATCCATATTATATGGAAATGATAATCAAATCAAAAGAAAGCGGAAAGCCTGTTATTGCCCAGTCTATGGATGATCCAAATAATCTTAATATAGTTATGTATCTGAATGAGAATATACAAATTGCTCAAATTCCGGATGAAAAAACGCTGAAAGAGTATGTCTCAGAGAAGAAGATGGACGAAGCATTTACGAGAAATTTTAAAAATCTGAAAAGAATGGCTCATATACAAAAGCAAATTGATAATATAAGAAGAGTGACACAATGAAATTAGCTTTTTTCGGAGATGTGGTCGGAAAAGCAGGCAGAAATGCCCTAGTAAAGTATTTGACAGAGCATCGTGCTAAATGTGGGTTTGATTGCGTCGTGACGAATGCAGAAAATGCGGCTCACGGATTTGGAATAACTCAGTCCATTTGTGATTTGTTTTTCTCAAATGGAGTTGATGTCATCACAATGGGCAATCACACTTTCGATAAAAAAGATGATTTACAACTATTTGATCGAAACAAAAATTTGGTGCGCCCTCTGAACTATATGAAAGGCACCCCGGGACATGGATACACAATATTACAATTGCCCTTTTCTCAGAAGAAGGTGCTAGTTGTGAATTTAATAGGAAAATTATTTTTAGACGGGGATGAACATCCTTTTTTTGCTATGGATGAATTACTTGATAAATTTCAGTTAGGCGCAAATATAGACTACATTTTTATAGATTTTCACGCTGAAGCAACTGCAGAGAAAGTAGCCTTATCGAGATATTTAGATGGGCGAATTTCAGCTTTTGTCGGCACACATACGCATATTCCGACAGCGGATGCACAAATTCTAAACAAAGGTACGGGATATCTTACGGACGCCGGGATGTGCGGTGACTACGATTCCTGCATAGGGATGAATGATGAGGCGCCTATAAAGCGCTTTATATCAAAAATCGATTCCGCAGCTAGGATGATCCCGTCTACAAAAGAGGCAACGGTTTGCGGAGTAGTTTTTGATTTGGATGATCGAACAGGACTTTGCCAAGCTATACAGACCATACGTTCTGGTGGTTTTTTAAAAGAGCAGAAAGAGTTCGAAAATTTTTAATTTCCATAATAAGAAATTAACAAGGTTAGGCACTCCTGAAGACGACGGAGCAAACAACCGCAACAGGTAGAGGCTTTGCTTATAAGGGCTGGCTCTCATGAAATGGCGAGCAATCCCGGCAAGCAATACGCCTGCTACCCATATCTTTTTCATTCTTTGTCCCCAAAAGTAAAGCATAAAGCGACAATACTTAATAATCTCATATCATTCTGTTGTGCTATATCAATTCTTTACATTTTTGTTGTTCTAGAAGGAACCATACGATTTTATATATTTCTGTTGAATTGCCTGGCATTTTTGACTTACACTCATTAGATATAAAGTTGGACTCTGAATATTATGCGCAAAATCAAATTATCTTCCGCGTATTTTGGAAAAGAGGAAGCGGAGGCTGTTGCCAAGGTTTTAATGACACAAGTAGTTAATATGGGGCAAGAGGTTATGCACTTCGAGGAAGAACTACATAATTTTTTCGGACGAAGTGAGGCGCATGTAACTTGCGTACATTCCTGCACCGCAGCGCTACAACTAGCCATTCAGGCTTGTAACATAGGGGCAGATGATGAAATTTTGGTTCCTACTTTTACATTCGTTTCGACATTTCAAGCCGTCAGGGCTAACGGAGCAGTTCCTGTTCCGTGCGATGTTGACCTGGATGATGGATTTATTGACTTAAATGATGCAGAAACAAGGTTAACCAGTAAAACTAAAGCTATAATACCCGTACTTTTTGCAGGATGCTCGTCAAAAATTGATAAAGTATATCAATTTGCGAAGAACCATAATCTAAAGGTTATTGAAGATGCAGCACATTGTTTTGGAGATGAACGCATAGCTAATCGTGATGGAATTTTCTGTTTTAGTTTTGATCCAATAAAGAACATTTCCTGCGGTGATGGAGGATGTATTTTAACGACTCATACAGAAATCACTGAGCGTTTGAAAGATATGCGGTTGCTTGGTGTCATAGGTGACACAGAGCGCAGATTTCAAGGAAAAAGAAGTTGGAATTCTGATGTTAAAGAATTAGGTTGGCGTTTGCATATGAACAATATAGCTGCAGCCATTGGACGAGCGCAATTGGCAAAATTTTCTGAAATCAGGATGTTACGCCAACGAAATGCCAATATGTATTTAGCTGCTCTTGCGGATATTTCCGAAATTCAGCTCTTTCCGATAAATGCCAAAACGGCAGTACCTCACATTTTTCCGATAATTGTTAAAAATGGTCGCAGAAATGAATTACAGAAATATCTAGCTGATGCAGGAATTGAAACGGGAGTTCAGTATAAACCAAATCATTTGCTGAGCTATTTCAATATGGGATATGCACTTCCAAATGCTGAAAAGTTGTATGATGAAATACTGTCTTTACCGATACATCCACTAGTAACAGAGGATGATATGGCGTATATTATTTCCATTATTCGGAGGTTCTTTTGAAATATCTAAAAGGCCACTAACTATGAAACTGCGTATAAGGCATTTTGAAGAAATTGGAAGCACAAACGATCTTGCTCTGGAAATAGTTCAAAAAGAAAAACTATCTAATGATATCGCCGTAATCGCTGATGTTCAAATCAATGGACGAGGAAGGTTAAATGGACGAGTATGGCATTCACCAAAAGGGAATTTTTATTGCTCATACGTATTGGATTTGGAGGATTTGTCAATACCTCAAAACGAAACGAATATGCTCACATCTGAGATTATAAGTCTGTTACAGCAATATCTAAAAGAGCTCACTCATTCACCACGAGTAACCTTAAAACAACCAAACGATATTTTCGTGGATAACAAAAAATTAGCAGGGGTTTTAACCGAAATATCATATCCATATGTAGTAATAGGAATAGGAATAAATTTAATCGTTTCGCCAGTAGAGCAAGCTACGGATTTAAAATCCGCATTTAATTTGCTTGTCAAACCAATGGATTTAGTCGAAAATCTTTATGAGTATATGAGAACTAAACTAAAAGAATGCCATTCTCACTGAACTTATTTCCCGAATTAAACTTAGTATTTCCTGACATTTTATCAATGCTTATACTTTTCACTTTAGCTGTTGTGAAAAATTTTTTGAAAGAAGAGCATGCAAAAAAGATATTATCAAAAATATCCCTACTATCTTCGGTGATTTTGCTATTTGCGACGCTGATATATGTATCCAGAGCAGATGAAAAAACTACAGAATTTTTTGTTTATAATAAAGCAAGTGGACAAATCAAAATATTACTATTTTTGTGTTTATTTGCCATATTAGGATATTTGAATTACACAAAATTGAACAAAGCGCTGAATGAAAATTTTTTCCTTTTACTCTATGGCATTACAAATGCGTTGACCATCTCAATATCAGCGAATAACTTCATCCCTCTTATCCTTGCGTTGGAATTATACACTTTTTCTCTAGGTTTTCTTTTAATGAATAGTTGCGATGCTGTTCTTCACAGGAAATGCGCCATACGCTTCCTCCTACTTTCTTCAATTGCAAGTTCCATTTTTATTTTTGGATGTAGTTTGATATATAGCCAATCTGGCAGTTTATCTTTTTCAGCTATAAAATCATCAAATTGTCTCATATCCGAGATTGGACAAGTCTTAATCATATGTTATATGTTCTTCAAACTTGGTTGTGCACCATTTCATAGCTGGGTTATTGATGTGTATGAAAAGCTCTCAAGCACAACAATCTTGTTCCTTGAAGCGATATGGAAATTATTCATGATGTTTGTGTTCATAAAACTAATCTCCGTTTTTGCGGCTCTGGATTGCTTAAAAAACTTTCTAATGATTTTTGCAATTATCGCAATGGGCATCGGAGCGATAATGCCTATATTTCAGAATAATATACATAAATTTGTGGCGTCGATCTCCATTGGACATATTGGATTTGCAATATCAAGCCTTTACATTAACCAATCAGAGCCAATTATAATGGCATATATGAGCTATAACTCTTTGGCAATTTTTTGCTTCTTTTCAGCAATATTATTTCTAGAAAATTATCATCCAGTTAAAACCTTTGAGGATTTATCGGGAATTATAAAAACTTCACCTATTTCTGGGGTTACTGTTGTAGCCTCCATGTTTGCGATGTGCGGTCTCCCACCTTTCGGGAATTTTATTGCAAAAATTAACATTTTTAAACTATTTCTTAGTAATAGAGATTACCTCATATTGGCATTTGGAATTTTATATTCTGTAATTTCTATAGTATATCTAATCAAGTGGTCGCGATATTTCTTTTATTCCTCAAAATCAATAAATATCAATAACAATACACACAGTATCCTTGCGATATTTTTATTCGTTATCTTAATGATAACAATCATTTTTTATGAACCAATTTTTATATATTTCAATACGATATTTACTCTTAAATAGCCCAGACGATAAATGTTTTCACTGCATTGTTAGTATGACAAATAATATGTTATACTGCGGGCGGAGAGATGCCAGAGCGGTCGAATGGGGCGGTCTCGAAAACCGTTGTATGGGCAACCGTACCGGGGGTTCGAATCCCCCTCTCTCCGCCATGTTTTTAGGCTAAACGATGTATTTTCAATCGAGTATTTGTATTGGCAGTAGGTGCGAAAAATTCCCCATAACTCGAGTGTTTTTTTATAAAAATTAACCAAATTTTAATAAATTCAGGTCTATCATGGACGTAGGATAGTGTGAAATGCAGAGAATCTTATGGCGGAGAGCAGACAGCATACTCTAGATAGGATTAGAAGCCCTAGAGTGCAAATAACCTACGATGTTGAGATCGGCGATGCTATAGAAAAAAAGGAGTTACCCTTCGTTGTTGGCGTGCTCGCTGATTTATCTGGCAATCCAGAAAATCCTCTACCGCCGATAAAAAATCGCAAATTTGTTGAAATTGATCGAGATAATTTCATGGATATAATGGCTGTAATACATCCAAGGCTCGTCATTCGCGTTGCGAATAAACTATCTGATGAGAATCCGGAAATCAGTATCGAACTTAGGTTTAAAGAAATGTCCGATTTTGAACCACAAAGTTTAGCAAAAAATATTCCCGCCTTGGCCGCTCTTTATCAGAAGAGAAATAATCTAAAAAATTTAATAGCAAAAATGGACGGTAATGATGCTCTTGAGGCCCTGCTGACTCAAATAATGAAAAATAACGATAATTTGCAAAAACTAAAGACGGAAATAGAGGCAAAATTATCAGAACAGCAAGCCTCTGAAAAGGTCACAGAATCCAAAACATCGAAGAAAGAAACGACCAAGTAGCGATTTGAAAGGAGATTAAAGATGGCAGATGAAGTAATCATAATTCCAGAGGAAGCAAAACTCCTAGATATATTGCTTCATGAACGGAAAATGGCTCGGTATCCAGAGCAAGAGGATAACGCTATCGATTTGCTAGCGGAGCTTGTGAACGAGCTGCAGGATTTGAAGGAAGCCCCTCGTGAAAGTAGTATTGTCTCATTTTTGACCAGAAGAATTGCAGAACTAGACGAGTTGCTGACTGCGCAAGTTAATGAAATCCTGCATGATCCAAGTTTTCAAAAATTGGAAGGGTCATGGCGAGGGTTACACTATTTCGTTATGAACACAGAAACTAGCACGAGATTAAAAATCCGACTTATGAATGCCTCGATAAAAGACATCAGAGATGACCTAACAAAGGCGATTGAATTTGATCAAAGCGCTCTATTCAAGAAAATTTATGAAGAAGAATATGGCACTTTTGGTGGAGCGCCTTACTCATGTCTAATTGGAGATTTCGAATTCACAAATCATCCTCAAGACATTCAAGTGCTTGAGCAAATTTCAGGATTAGCTGCAGCAGCACACACTCCATTTATTGCCGCAGCATCTTCTTTATTCTTCAATCTAGACAAATTTGAAGATATGCCATTACCAAGAGATTTGGCAAAACTTTTTGAATCACCGGATTATATTAAATGGAATTCATTTAGAAATACGGAAGATTCAAGGTATGTCGCTTTGGTTTTACCTCGCATTTTGATGAGATTACCATATGGGCCAAACACCATGCCAGTCGCTGAATTTAATTTCAAAGAGGACGTAGGGATTGGAGATACTGACAGATTTTGTTGGGGAAATCCTGCATATGCTCTCGGACAACGAATCACTGACTCCTTTGCAAAATACAGCTGGACTGCAGCGATTAGAGGAGTAGAAGGTGGAGGCATCATTGAGGGGCTTCCGACATACGTTTTTAAAACTCTCGAAGGCGATAAAACTGTCAAATGTCCTACTGAGGTCGCAATAACAGATCGACGCGAAAAAGAACTGAGTAATCTCGGTTTTATTGCCGCTTGCTATTGCAAAGGAACAGATTATGCGGCATTTTTCGGAGGGCAAACAACGCAAAAACCAAAAGTGTATAATCAGGATGAAGCAAATGCTAATGCCTCATTGTCAGCTAGAATAACTTATATGCTTGCCGCATCTAGGTTCGCGCATTACATAAAGGTTTTAATGCGTGACAAAATTGGAGCATTTTTAACAAAAGAAAATGTCGAAAATTATCTCAACACATGGCTTTCCTCATATATTCTGTTAAATGATGATGCTCCGGCTTCAGTAAAAGCTGCTTATCCATTGAGGGAGGGGCGAATAGATGTATACGATGTTCCTGGTTCCCCTGGTTCGTATAAGTCTGTAATTTACCTAAGACCACATTTCCAGATGGAAGAACTAACCGCCTCAATCAGATTAGTTGCATCGCTTCCTGCAAGAGCTGGATAATGATCATATTTCGCCTGTTATTAATAGCAATTTTAGTAATGGCATTTAGGTGTGATGTATCGTATTGTTCACAACAAATTGTTGCAAATGCTGAATTCAAAAAAAAGCGTCTAGAACAAATAGATGAATTCGAAAAAAACGGCATAAGAAACGTCATACGCGATTGTAGTGACACCGTGGTTCTGGTGTACAGCATCAGTAGTGAAGCTGATAATAACAATTTAATTTACAACTCAGTTGCTCGACCGCGTTTTAAAAAGCATCACTATAAAATAGGAGTAACTTCAGGTGTTATCCTTTCTCAGGATGGAATAGTTTGTACAACAAATACCGGCATAATGAATGCCGATAAATTTATAGTTTCAATAAATAGCGAGTTTCGCCCGAGAGTTAACAATAGCGAAATCACGCTTGCGAAAAATGACTATAAAGCCAAACTGATAAAGACTTTTCCTGAATTAAATCTTGCATTTTTGCGTATAAATCCAGAAGGTAAGCAAGCACTACATTATGCGCCACTCGGAAATGATGCTGTGCTAATAAATAGCAAAGATCGAATTCTGCTAAACAATTCTCTCGTCATCGGTAAAGCAAAGGGAGAAAATTTCGTGAATAACATAAATCCAGCAAACTCGACAAATAATTTTTCAAAGTTTGTGGCAGGAATAGAACAGTTGAAATATGAGACTGAAAACGGCAAGGTAGCATTGATTGCTCAAAATCCAGTAACAAATCCTGCGATTATTGCAGAAACAGGAGGAGGAGCCATCTTCAATATGAGTGGGAAGCTTATTGGAATTGCTAGTCCACTAACTGATAACTATGGCAATGCTAGTCAAAATGCAATTCCAGTATCAGTTATCAAAAAAGCATTAAACATTGCATTACCAGGTATTTTTAAAATTTCAGATATCCAATCGCTCGGAATTAAAGGTGTGGATGCGCAAAAGCTAAAAATATCAAAAAATATGAAAAAAATTCTAAACATCCCGCTGACGATGGAAAAGCTTGGCGTTAAAGTTAAATCTGTTGTTCTGAATTCACTGGCAGATGAAGCAGGAATTCAACAGGGAGACATAATCCTAACATACAACGGAGAACCAGTAACTAATATTGAAGACTTAACAACCCTTGAAAAATTATCTCTAATTGGACAAACAATTACGCTGAAAATTTTGAGAAGAAAGACACTAATTGACATCGAGATATACAGGTAATATTGCGACAATAAGAGGGATTACGCCCCATTTCGTGAGAGATCGTACTTATACGCAAGAAGTAGCTTGACAGAAATGGTCAACATGAGAATAGATTTGCTGTAGTGCTTAGTTTTGCGGTGTAATCTCGAACAAACAAGTTTTGGATTTGCTGATGACGTGTTTGAGCTCGGCATTCATGCCCAGCTCTTCTTCGTATGAGAAATTTTCATCAGTACAGACAATTTTAAAATTATTTTATCGATTAATTCCCTTAAAACTGAAGTTTTTCCGGGGGGGGCTAATTAAAATCTTTTTCCTATCTACCACCGTCCAAACTCGTGTTCTTTGCGCTTTTTTAATATTTTAATATATGGATACAGTTCATCCATCTCTACTTTTGACTTTTTTTTAACGTCTCAAGACCAGCTTTACTTATCCAATTCATAAGAGTTTGATTATGAAATAATTTTCCATAAATTGGTGTTAAAATTCTCGCAATTCTTTGAAGCCAATATCCTTCCGGATACAACGTCCTTTCTTCATCGGCGTACTTTACTCCACCGTCCGTTTCTGCTTCCATGTTTACATCTATACCTTTGTTTCCCTTTTGGTATACTCGGTTTCCGTAATCATTTACATCCACAAAGTGCGCAAATTTCCAGCATTTTTTATTCATCCAATTACACTTTATCTGCAGATTAACACTTCATTTACTTACCGGCTTGCCAATCCCAAAATAAGATTTGTAGATGCGGACAAAAATAATTGGATAACCAATACAAAGTATAATAAATCTATAATAAAGGTGATAGCTAAGGCAGTCGCTGATTGTGTTACTGATAAAAGCGAGTTTGCAAATAAAGGCGTAAATGATGCTATAACATTCAATGCAGAGGCGAAAATTTATACTTATGAGAATTGAAATGCTTTCGTTTTGTGGAATTATTTACACGCACTCAAATGGGATTATCTAAATAATAAGACCCGTAGCAAGGATAAAATATTTGAAGAAGTACGAGAGAACATTAAAACACAATATCCAGCAACTGGAGTCGGGGATTTAGACAATAAATTAGACGCAGCTATTCGCAATACAAAAGCATATGACAAAGCGTTGTCCTTGGCGGATGAGATGAATATATTTTTCAAATATTATAAACAAATAAAAGGAAAATCTATATCCAATCTATTGTGGGATATAGGCGCAGATGAACCTGGCGCAGGCTGCTGGGCTCCTATAGGAGCAGTCGACCTAAAAGTTTTCTGGAATCAGCAGGGAACGAATGTCTTGAAATTTAGGAATAAAAATACGGAAATTGTCGTGGATCGTATAACCACATATTCATCAAGACAATCCCATTGCAAACCTATAAAAATAAAAGAGAAAGGTATTTTACATTCTATTTATGATTACAATGTTTGCCTCACTGGCGCAGGTCAATTTGTAAAAATAAATCGAGAATCTGTAAGATATTGTACGGATGAAAGCAAAAATACAAATTATGTTCATACAAATACGGATGTAATTGGCGGTAGGTTACACGAACTTTTTTTCTGATTTAGGATTTACATATTTATTTTTCGATGCATTCCAGAAAAGAGCTTAGTTTGGATTTGATTGACTATTCATCGATCACAATTTTGATATAGCGGATTCCAGGAACACGTCAATTTCTCCGTCGAGCACAGCGGGAGCGTTTCCTGTTTCCGTGCCAGTTCGTGTGTCTTTGACAAGCTGGTATGGTTGCAGGACGTATGAACGTATTTGGTTGCCCCAGGCAATGTCTGTTTTGTTTTGCGATGCATTTATTGCCTCTTCTTGCTCTTTTAATTTCAGTGCATAGAGCTTCGATTTCAGCATACTCATCGCGATTTCACGATTACGATGCTGCGAACGGTCGATTTGCGATGCTGCAACAATTCCAGTTGGAATATGCGTTATCCGAACTGCACTTTCGGTTTTATTGACATGTTGTCCGCCAGCGCCGGAAGAACGGTATACGTCAACTCGCAAATCCGCTTCGTTTATCTCAATTTCGATCGAGTTATCAACTTCTGGCGTCACAAAAACTGAAGCAAAGCTGGTGTGTCGCCTGGCATTCGAGTCGAATGGCGAAATCCTAACAAGCCGATGTACTCCCGACTCTTTTTTGAGCCAACCATACGCCTTCTGACCCTTTATGTGCAATGTAATTGATTTAACTCCAGCCTCTTCGCCATCGCTTTTATCAGTGATTTCATACTTATACCGGCGTTTCTCTGCCCACCTTGCATACATACGAGCAAGCATTTCTGCCCAGTCTTGCGCCTCAGTTCCGCCTGCTCCGGCATTTATTTCCAAGAAACAATTTGCCGAATCATGCGGCGCACTTAAGAGCGACTCAATCTGCAGCGTCTCGGCTTCTTTTGTCAAAGTTTCGAGATTTCCAGACAACTCCGAAAGCATTGCTTCGTCATTTTCACTTTCAGCTAATTCAATTAGTTCAACCAAATCTGATAGTCTGTTACACAAATTTTTTACTGGCTCGATTTTTTCAGATATATTATCCTTTTTTTTCGTAATACTGATTGCAACTTCCGTGTCATCCCAAAAATTCGGTGCCTCTATCTGCTTTTCTAGTTCAGCTAATCTCGCGCTTATCTCATCAAATCGTATAAAATTTTTAATCAGATTTATCGAATTCTGTATGGTTTCAACATTCTTTTGATCTTGCGTATTCATTTATCTTATTCCCAAATGTCGCTCGATTTGCTGCGCAGCTAAGCATCCACGACCAGCTGCATATACCGCCTGCTTAGTCCCGCAATTCTCGACATCACCAGCAACAAAAATCCCAGGAACAAATGTTTTGGTTTCGTCAGAAATGACGTATCCGCCACTATCCAGAGCAACTAAATCTTTGACAAATTCAGTTGCTGGTTTAACACCTATCGCAACGAACACCGCTGCAACATCAATAGTTTTACCAGAATTAAGTCTTATTGCGGTAACTTTTGTGTCGCCTATAATTTCCTCAACATTGGAATTCCACACGCATTCTATATTTGACTTTGCGAATACGCGCCTTTGCATTATCTCATCTGCTCGTAACGTGTCTCGTCGATGGATTAGGTAAACTTTTGAAGCAATATTCGATAAAAACAGAGCTTCCATAACGGCTGTATTTCCGCCACCAATAACAGCAACAGGTTTACCTTTGCTCATAGCCCCGTCGCATGTCGCGCACCAGGATACGCCTTTATTCGTAAATTCCGTTTCGCCTTTGCATCCCAGGTGTTTATGACTTGCCCCTGTCGCTATTAAAACAACCCTCGACTTCATCTGTTCGCTAGAAGATAGCGTGATTTCAAAATTATCATTATTTTTCAATACACTCAACACGCTTTCATATATCATCTTTGCTCCAAGTTTTTCGGCTTGGTTCATCGTCTTCATCATAAGCTCAGCGCCACTGATTGTCTCAAACCCCGGATAGTTTTCCACATTATCCGTTTGCATCAATTGACCTCCTGGCGTATCTCCACAAATCACAACTGGAACTATACCAGAGCGAGCTAAGTATATGGCTGCCGTTAATCCGGCAATGCCTGAGCCTATAATGACGACATCATTCATGTATCACCCCATATACATACCGCCATTGACATGCAACGTTTGCCCAGTGATATACGATGCTTCGCGCGATGCCAAGAAGCACACCGCATATGCAATTTCAACCGGATCTGCCATATATCCAAGCGGAATCTTCGCAAGAAACTTTTCGCGAGCCTCGTCACTCACCGCGTCAATCATAGGCGTCTTTATCGCACCAGGAGCTATGCAATTGACGGTAATGCCACGTTTTGCATATTCCAACGCAACAGCTTTCGACAATCCGACAAGTGCCGCTTTGCTTGCGCAATAGTTCGCCTGTCCCGGATTTCCCGTAAAGCCCACAACAGATGATATTCCAATAATTCGCCCGAATTTGCGCTTTGACATAGCCATAACCGCCGATTTGGTCAGCGTGAATGCTGCCCTCAAGTTCACATTCAGGACTATCTCAAGGTCATCTTCGGTCATCTTCATAAGCAATTTATCGCGGTCTATGCCTGCGTTGTTCACCAAAATATCAATTTGCCCCGCTTGTTCTTCGGCTTTTGCGAATAGCGCACGGGTGTTTTCAATATCGAGTAAATCGCAATTAATTATCGCGACATCTTTGCCAGTTGCTTCTTTTATTTCTGTTTTAGCTGTTTCCAAAGCATCCTGCCTGACATCTGCTATGACAATATCAGCGCCTTGCTTTGCCATTTCTATTGCTGTCTTCTTGCCGATAGCGCCAGCACCACCGGTGATCATAGCTCTTAAACCTTCTAGTGAAAATAACATTTTAATCCTCTGCTTCCTCTGCTTTTATAAATTCCTCAATTTGCGCGACTGTTTCCAAAGCGCACGTATTCATTTCCGGGTTAGACCTTTTCAGCATATTGGAAAGTACCTTTCCTGGAGCAATCTCAACAACCTTCCCAATTTCAGCATCATTTGTTATATACTGCACAGTTTCGCGCCATCTGACACGACCTGTAATTTGACTCAACATCTTAATCTTCACTGCATCTTTATCGCTTAATGGCTCCGCAGTCACGTTCATAATCACAGGTATATTGAAATCGTGTGTCTCAAAACCCGACGCGAGCACTTTGTCAAATTCAATCGCAACCTTAGCCATCAATGGGCTATGGAATGCTCCGCTCGTTTGCAGCGCAATGGCTTTTTTAAACCCAGGCATTGATTTTATTTTTTCAATAAACTCATTAACAGCGTTCCTATGCCCACTTATAACGACCTGCGTATCAGAATTATCGTTAGCTATAACGCAAACATTGTCACCGACGGTATACTCGCTGATTTCTTTTTCGATATCGTCTGCACAAAGCCCAATAAGCGCAACCATCGAGTAATTTTCGCTATCGGGAAATGCGCGAGACATCAGCTCCCCACGGCGTCTCACCAGCTTTGCAGCATCGCTTAGCGAAAACACGCCAGCTGCACATAACGCCGTATATTCGCCCAACGAATGCCCAGCTAAATATTTGCATCTCCTCGCGAGGTTATAACCGTATTCATTTTCCAGAATGCGGATACACATCATTTCCACAGCAAAAATTGCGATCTGTGCATTCTCAGCTCTCGTCAATTCCTCCATTGCACCATTTTCAATCAAATCTGACAGTTTGAAAGAAATGGCATCCTCGATTTCCTGCATCGTGTCCATGCCGGTTTTATACCCATTGACAAAAGCCGATGCCATACCAATTTTTTGGGAACCTTGCCCTGGAAAAACAAACGCATTTTTCACTGCTGAATTCCTCTGATTTTGTTGTTTACTTACGTAACTCTAATCGCTCAATGAGCTTCTGATACCTTGCCTCATCGACTTTTTTGAGATAATCCAACAAACGACGACGCTTTCCAACCATGATAAGCAAACCGCGTCTTGTGTGAAAATCCTTCTTGTGCAAATTCATATGTTCCGTTAAATTTTTGATGCGTTCAGTCAAAATAGCAACTTGCACTTCCGGTGACCCAACATCGCCATCGTGAATTGCATATTCTTTTATTATTTCTTGCTTTTTCTCTGCCGTTATCGACATCTTACTCTCCTTTTCTTAAAAAGACTTCAACAACTTCTTCGGATAAACAACTCCACCCGAAAATTCCACAATTTCCAGAAAACCATTTTCTGCAGAAGTAAGGTATTGCCCACTTTCGCCAACGAAAGCAGTCGAAACACACCTTCCCAGCATAAGGTTTTCAGCATCTTGACACGAAACGGGAATAACAGGGATGTCGTCCAGTACATTCTCGAGCGGAATCAAAACGCTGTCTAGATTATCCATAATTTTCTCGAGATTTTCAAGTGAGATGCTTTGCTCAATCGAAAATTTACTGTCCCTGGTGCGTCGTAACGATGAAGTGTAGGCAAGAGTATCTAAAGATTTTGCTATGTCTTCAGTCAAAGTTCTGATATAAGTTCCTGGTGAAACTTCGGCTCTGAATGTGTTTTTTCCTATTAACTCAAGATTATAAATCGTGACTTTCCGTGATTTCATATCCGGCATTTCGCCTTTCCGTGCCAACTCGTATGCTCGTTTGCCGTCGATTTTTATAGCTGAAAATATGCTTGGGACTTGTGAAATCTCTCCAATAAATTGCGGTAATACGGTCTTTATTTCGGTGTCAGTCGGTATTCTTTCGGAAGTTTCGACAACTTTTCCTGTTTTATCCGAAGTGTCCGTTCGTTTTCCGAAAATTATTTCAAATTCATATGTCTTACTTTTTGTTTTTATATAGTGGATTGCCTTGGTTCCGCTATTTACAGCAATTACTAAAACGCCTGTCGCAAACGGATCCAGCGTTCCGATATGCCCAACTTTTTTTGCCCCAAATTGCTTTTTTACTATAAAATCCACAAACGCCGAAGATTTACCTTCTGGCTTATCGACGATCAGAAAACCATCCATACGCTTTTTGCCTCACCAGCTTCACGAACATCCTAACGAAATGTCTCTAAATTTTTGCTACGCAAATCTCATGTTCATGATATCATGTTGCTCTGGCAATACTTTTGATTGGAGATAATTTTTTAGAGTCATGAATGTATTTTTCCCAATCACCGGTATGTTTCTTGACCCACTGCTAATACTTTGCACTGGATTACTGGGAGGTTTTGTGTCCGGATTTTTGGGATTGGGATGCGGAGTAATAATAACTCCAGTCTTGATGGAATTTGGTATACCCCCCATGATTGCGGTGTCTACCCAACTTTGTCATGCCGTTGGCACAAATTTAACGAATTTCTTGACATATAAACGAAAAATGGATGTGGACTTTCATTTGGCAACCTATCTTCTCTTAGGAGGAATGTTTGGGGCTGTTTTTGAATGGTTAATACTGAAAAATTCATCAAACTCAAAATTTGCTTTCAATAAATTCGTTTATGTTTATATTTTTATTCTAATAATTTTTGGAATAATCATGCTGTTTCAAAGTTTTCGAGCCTGGAAACATGGCGATACAACAAAATATAAAAAAAGCGTCTCTATGAGAAGATGGATGCTATATCTGCCATTTCACAAAATTTTTATCAGATCTCGTGCTGAAATGAGTATTTTAATTCCAATTTTTGTCGGTTTTTTAGCCGGACTTCTAGTATCTTCGCTAGGGGGGGGGAACAGCCTTTTTATGGCTCCGATAATCACTTATTTAATAGGCAGAATTAGTCCAGTTGTATATGGGACTTCAGCTTTTGCAGGATGTATAATCACCGCCGTAATTACCATAATATATTCGTCAAGTGACTATTGTTGCGATATAACGTTCGTTTTGCTGCTATTTGCTGGGGCGTCGATTGGTTCATGGATTGGGGTAAAACTGACATACAAAATTGAGAGATATTGCATATATGCGCTCGGTTCTGTGGTGGTTTTTATCATGGCAATAAGGCAAATATATAATATAACGCACCATTCATTCGCAAACACATACAACTTTAAAATCGATTTATCTCAATCGGTTTTGGGGGGAATTGTTGGCGGAGATCATATGACATACACTTTTACATGTATTTTTTTAATAGCTGGAATATCCTTCTTCAGCGAAAGATTTATGCAACATTGGTATGATAAGCGCAGGAAAGTGAATAAGATATGAACAAGATTTTTGTAGGTTGCTGCCTAGCGCTTGTCATTATAGGCATCCTAAGAATGGAACGCACTACTAAAGAAACCGTTAATGTTTATGGTTGGTATGGAATTATAAGCAACGAGATTTTAAAAGATTTCGAAAAAGACACTGGAATAAAAGTGATATATGACGTGTATGATAACAATGATTCGCTTGAAGCGAAACTACTTGCTACGAATAGCGGGTATGATGTTGTCTTCCCATCGTTCATCCCTTACGCGGCTAGGCAGTGTGCCATGGGAGTCTATACAAAATTGAACAATACTCTAATCCCAAATCTGAAAAATACTCAGGGGGCAATAACGGAAAAATTTCAAAAAGCAGGGGGAGATACAACAAGAATGGTTCCGATGTTTTGGGGAACTATCGGTATTGCATACGATGAAGAAGCAGTAAAAACTATTTTTCCAGAAGCAAAAGAAGTTACGTATGACATGCTTTTACAGCCCGAAAATATCAAAAAATTGTCAAGATATGGCGTAAGCTTTCCAGAAGAATATATAGACATATTCCCCCAAACGGCAGTGTTTTTGAATTTGCTGGATGATGGCTCTTTTAAAACGCCAGAAAAAATAAAGGAATATGTGAAACACTTCAGGAAAATACGTAAATATATAAAGAAGTTTTCATCAACAACGTTGATAAAAGATCTGTTGTCTGGAGAAGTTATAGTCGCCATTGGGTGTTCTGACAACGCATGGAGAGCTATACAATCAGCTAAAAAAGTGAATAAAAAGATCAAATATGTTATTCCAAAGGGATACGCTACTCTTTGGATAGATTGCATAGGAATTCCTGAAAAAGCGCCACATAAGGAAAATGCTCATAAATTTGTGAATTACCTGTTACGACCAGAAGTTGCCGCAAAGCTAACCAATAATACAGGAATTTTAGTCAATATCCCTGAAGCTCATAAGTATTTTGATAAAGAATTTGTAAATGACATGCAAGTCTGTCCGCGAGATAACGAAATGTTGAGTGAAATGATTATGGGCAATCCTAGCAGAAACTCAGACGACATCAGAACAGACAAAATGGCGACGCGAGCCTGGTCACAAATTAGGATGAACGATTTCGATTATCTGGGGGAGTAAAATGCTAAAAGTGTCAAAAACGATTATCGCAATGTTGATTTTTGGATATGCTTTCCTGTTCACTCCAATATTATTTCTTATAATCAGTTCGTTTAGTGATTCTGAAATTCCCGGAAATTGGACAAAATTTTCATTGCGATGGTTTTACGAGGTTTTAGAAGATGAAGATTTAGTAAGAGCCATGATAACCAGTTTAAAAATAGCATTTATATCAGCTTCCGGAGCTGTGATCTTAGGGACATTAGCTGCCGTTGCTACAACAAACACCGGGATATATTTTGGAAAAAATTTTTTAACCAATGCCATCGTAGTGCCGATCGTCATGCCAGAAATAATCGTTGGCTTTTCGTTGTTAATGTTATTTATTAGCATGGAATCCATATTCCAATTTCCAAAAGAACGCGGAGTAATGACTGTTGCCATAGGTCACATAATGGCGACAATGGCATATGTGCATATGACTGTCAGGGCAAGACTTTTGTCGTTTGATAAATCTTTAGAAGAAGCAGCGCTAAACCTCGGAGCAAGACCTCTTACGGTGTTTTTCAAAATCAAAATACCAGTGATTTCTAAAGCAATACTATCAGGCTGGCTATTAGCATTTACATTATCATTGGATGATTTAGTCATCGCCAGTTTCCTAACTGGCCCTGGCTCAACAACATTACCTATATTAATTTTCTCAAATGTACGCATAGGACTATCTCCAGCAATAAACGCATTAGCTACAATGATAATTGGAATAGTCGTCCTCTGCCTTATCGGAGTATATCTCCTCTCAAAACCGAAAAATGGCAAAGAGGATTGAAGACAATAATTTAGACTCTTCTATTTCAAACTATCTAATAAAAAGTTTGAAAAAAAGCGCTTTAGACATTTTCGGTAAGTTTTGTCCCGATGATAGTAACAAGGCGCAAACATCTGCCGTGTACAAACGTATTTTCAGGTTTGAGTCCGAAATATTGGCACCTCATATTGAACTTCAGATTATCAAAAGGCGGTTTTCGTATTTTTATCAGCAATAATTTTTCTCAAGCATTTCTTAGCTCCAGTTCAGTAATTGAACCTAACCTAAGTTAGGAGCCACGGGTGAATAGAAGCACAGGCGCGAGTAAAATGCTTAGTGGTTGCCCAAAAATCAAGGACCATAAAGTTTTGAAAGTAGTCTGCAATTCACCCCAGTTCTAAGATAGATAATCTTAGTATTGGAGCGGGATAGGCGCTCACTATTAGTGAGCTTATGCTCTAGCATAATACCAACTTAGGTTTCCACGGCTCAGTGGATTGATTATAAAAAAACTTAACAAAATAAATTGGGCGTAATAATTATCTACGGCGTATGTATAAATATCTGCATTTAACAAAATTTCCTAGTTTAACAATTTTCTGCAACGCCCCTATTTTGCTTGCTCATTACACATAATTGTCTCACTTTTCTCATAGTAGGCAACCGGAATATCCAATCCTATCGCAAAAATATATAGGGCCCATAGCATTACTAAAAACATTATGGTCGACCATATTAGCTTTATAAACAAGTTGTCTCTCGCATTATCTTGTTTATGGGAACCGTTCTGTCTTCAGCAAAGAGCAACTCCTCAATATGATGACCTACTGCCTCAAAAATTTTCGACTTCAAAACGGTCAATTCCTCTTTATAAAAGGATGAAAGCACATAATTTGCAACCTGCTCTCGATCAATTGGCCGCCCGATCCCTACCTTAATATGCCAGTAATCCTTACCTATAACTTTTTCTATATCTCGAAGCCCGTTATGCCCACCTGAACTTCCGCCAAATTTTATTCGTAACTGCATCGGACGCATATCCAAATCATCATGTATCACAAAAATATTTCGGGTTTCAATCTTATAAAATGAAACCAATTGAGATACGGCATTACCGGAATTGTTCATGTAGGTTTGCGGTTTTTGCAATATCACCTTTGCATTGCGGTCAAAGGATCTTTCGGTATACAAGGAACTAAACCGTGGTCGAAAATCAGGAAATCCAAGCTCATATGCTAAATAATCAACAAACATAAACCCGACATTATGCCGAGTGTATGCATAATCCAAGCCTGGATTTCCTAGACCAACAATCAAAAACATATCTTAGGCTGTTTTCTTTTCGGTCTCGGTCGTAGTTTCTGCCTTTACTTCAGTTGTTGCAGTCGTCTCATCTGTGCTGGTCTCTTCTTCCGTCATCCTTGCTGAAACAATGGTTGCTATGACTGCATCTCTTTCTGCATTAACAGGTGTAACTCCTTTCGGCAATGCCAGATCAACTAGCATAAATCCATCACCAATATCTTTGCCCGATAAATCAATTGTCAATTTTTCAGGAATTGCATCAGGCGAACAGAGACACTCCAATTTATGAACAACGACATTAACAATGCCTCCTTTTTTAATTCCAGGAGATTTTTCTTCATTCACAAATTCTATCGCTATGTTTACCTTCACTTTAGAGTTCTTAGAAACACGCAAAAAATCAACGTGCATAGGACGATCAGTAATAGGATCGAACTCTATCTGTTTCGGTAAAAATTTCTCTAGTTTTGCGCCAATTTTCGCTTCAATAACATGACCTAGGAAAGCGCTTGTATAACACTCTGCGATCAATTCTTTCTCGCCGACGGATACCAAGACTGGGGATTTTTCATCGCCATATATCACTCCCGGCACATATCCATCACGCCTTAATTTTCTCGCGACCTTCTTTCCACTCGCATTTCGCTCTGTCACGACTAAATTACTCGCCATATTTTTCATTCCATAAAAAATTCTCTATCTGATGTACCCATTATACGCTAATTCTCAAAGAAGTAAACGTTTTTGCAGGCATTGTATGGTTCATACATACAAGTTCAAACATATGTGAAACAAAAAGGGCTTCCGGGATTATATATAGAATATATACTCCAACGCGGAATGTAGACAATAGATGTTGCATTTTTGCAGAAAATTCATGAGTTCACGATGCGCTTCGACGATAGTATCTTCGGACAGTTCAGTGTAAAA
>CADBWU010000013.1 GCA_902798535.1 uncultured Pseudomonadota bacterium | reverse complement strand
GATAAGTACGATAAAGACACTAGTTCTGTTTTTACTCCGGACAACGCAAGATTTATAAACCCAATAGTGGAGATAGAAACGCTAAGCTTGAATACGAACAATACGAACAACAAGAAATATAATGAATCTTATAGAATCCCTAATTCTATAACTGCGAACGAGGGATTTAATACTGAACAACCCAAACAAATTATAATACCCCCTACACAGATTAACAATCCGTTTAAAACTGTTACGAAAGAATACCTCGGGCTGATTCAAATACCAACCTCAAATAAGCTTATTCCAGACTCTAATATGATGAGCAGTAATTCTAATACACCTATCCAGATTGCTGTACCATTGGCAATGGACGCCAATCAGACGAACAACATATCAGGAGATATTTCAGCAATATCTAAAAAAACAATCTTGGAAAAGACTAGTTTCAAATCTAAGACGATGGTCGGTAATCCTATGCTATCCAACAGCTCTACCAATAATTCTAGTAATTCTAATATACTTCTCCCGATTAAAAATTCATCGGAGGTTATATCAGAAAGCAGTTCTGCACTGCAGCGAAAAACAATCGTAAATTCATCTGGTTTGGAGCCTAAGACGCAGAAGAATAAAAAGCTTGAGACATATCCTGAAACAGATATATATAAAACTGCAACAAAACACGCTCCTACGACAAATACATGTACTGCTTCAGATGTTGTCACCGGAGATAGTGGCTTTTTGGACGCAGACGATCTCCCCCCCCCGGAAGTACGGTGGATAAAAGGACAAAAATATGTCAAAAAAATGAGAATGGGTAAAGAAAGATGGGTTCAAGATTTGCCAGACGAAATACTTGAGGAAAACTTGAAAGAAAAACCATCGAGAGAAAAAATGATGGGACAAAATAGCACGCTCAAGAAAAATGCAACGGCAAAATATTGTTCGATTAATAAATTGAGTACACCTACTTTAGGAACAAATAATGGGTCCAACACTAAATCTGCAATATCGAATAATCCATCCGCTAATATATGTTGCAAAGTTGTTAAAACTTACTTAAAAATCTTCACAAAAGATGGGCGGTCTACTGGGCAACGTAAAAGGAGTGTTAGGTTTGTTGCTCCTAAGAATGGAGAGAAATTGAAAAAACTGTTCACAAGCACAAAATCAAATATAAAGACCAGTTTTATCACATCATCAGAGCAGGAAAGTGAGCTGAAAAATAATATAATAAGCAAGAACAGTTCAACGTTACAGTTGAAATCGAAGGATCAGAATGCCGATCAGAAACGAAATAACATCATAAATGCTATAAACATTGTTAATATCGATGGCTTTGATAAATGTAAACAAAATAAAAAGATAATTCTTTCAAAAGGCTCTTCCCGTGAACAAAACAGTACTAATGATGAAGTCATTAATAGTGAGAAATATAAGCTGAACGGTAACGAGTCAACTTCATTTATGACTAATTTCGGCGGAGCTAGTAATTATTTCCTACCTATGGTGGTGAAGCCATCCCCTGAATTTAGAAATATTATTACCTTGGATTTTAATTCCATACGCTTTGAATCGTTGAGTGCTATTAATAACAGAATGATGATACTGATAAATCTGAGAGCAGAATGTATGTTTGGTCATCGCAACAATGTTAAATATGTGAATACATATTTAATGGATAGTCAATATAGAATTAACTTTTGCGACTATTCTCGAAGTAATACTGTTGATAACAGTTTGTTAACATGTGTGCCAGAACGTAAAGCGTTACCTGTTGCGGATATCGTTAGGCAAGATATTTCGAACAATCAAATATTAGCATTAGAGACGAATAATCAGCAAAATGCAAGTCCTCAGAAGAATGAACAGCGCAGCAACAATTCAATACAATTGAGCGAAGAAGATATGCAAAGGCCAAGAAAGAAACCTGAAGACCTATCACCATCGAAAGGTTATAAACCTGACCCTGAAAAAGAACGAATAGCACGTAAAGCGGCAAAGCTAATTAAAAACAGTCTTGTTTCTAATTATCAAAATACGACAGATTTAGCAAAAGCAGTTAAAAAGATACTTAGCTCACGTTGCAAGATAAGTATTGATTCTGGCGGTAGTGTTAAACTCCAAGATGGTAGTATCAGCGATACTGCACGATCTATACCCCCAACAGATAAGAATGATGAAACCCTTTTAATAAATACAAAATATAAGACTAATATAAGTGTTTTAACAAAAATAAACTTGATAACGGAACTAATTCGTGATAAGAAAACAAAGAAATGTATGCAAGACTTTATTGTCAATAAAACGCCTAAGTTTAAAATGTTGCCTAAGTTTAAAATGTCTAAGGTTATCAAGAAAGCGCCTAATGAGGAGCACAAAGAGAGATGTATAACGAAAGAGCTCGAGAAAAACACGAATGAACCATGATATTCCTTACCAAGGAGAGCAATCTAAAAGAGTGGCGCTATTTTGGGTAGTCTCTCGAAGAGGAGAAGTTGGATAAAACCTCCTTCTCCTTTTTCTTTGCTGGGGTACCAAAATTTTTCGTTGCACTGCTCATGCATTTTTCTGGTATCATTAGTAATGTAGTTCTCTGAACTATGGTTCGTTGTATTGTATTGCACAACGTAGCTGGGTTTTTGTTTTTTGGATTGAGAGGTTGAGTTTATTTAAATGAGTAATGAGATGAGCGATAATTCGAAAGATTTTTCAATACATTCAAGACCTGAGACACCCATTGTAAGTTTTTTGCCTCCAAAACCGGTAGTTTTAGTTGGGCTTATGGGATGTGGAAAAACAAGCATAGGGAAAAAGTTGTCGGCACGATTTGAATTACCCTTCGTAGACTCCGATCAAGAAATTGAAGTGGCCGCTGGGTGCGCTTTAAATGATGTTGAAGCTATATTCGGAGAAGGAGCGCTTGAAAATGGAGAATACAAAGTCATATCAAGACTTCTGGGACAGCCAGTGCAGATTATCGCAACGGGATGTCTTTCATTTACCTATGAGCGCACAAGAAATTTAATAAAGGAAAAAGCGATTTCTATTTGGCTTAAAGCTGATTTGCCAACATTGACGGCTAGGGTTAGTGGTCGAAAAGATCGTCCGCTTCTTGAACCGGGGAAGGAAGAAGAGATTTTGAAGAAAATGATGGATGACTGTTATCCGTTGTTTGAGAAATCTGATGTATCGGTTCAGACATACGATGAGCCATCAAATATTACGGTTGATCGGGTAATTATTGCGCTAAGTGAATTTATAAAAGCTCAATATCCTAATTATCACGTTCTCAAATCTGTTCAATATTAGTTTGCAGATATGCAGAGAAATGGAGAAATTGAGCGGTTAGTTTCATACTTCAGTCGGCTTCCTGGGATGGGGACTCGTTCTGCGTTAAGGCTGGTAATACATTTGTTGAGATACAAGGAAACTGTATTACATCCTATATTGAGTTCTTTGCAAAGCGTTTATGAAAATTTAAAGATTTGCGAGGTATGTGGCAATATTGATACAAAGATGCCTTGCAATATTTGTTCTGATAGTAAACGCGAGACCTCAACCATTTGCGTTGTTGCAGATATATCTGACCTTTGGACAATAGAACGTGCTGGATTTTATAACGGTATATATCATGTTTTGGGGAATAAGCTTTCTGCAATAGAGGGAGTTACTCCGGATGATATAAATATCAATGGTCTGTATGACAGAATCATAAATAATAAAGTTGATGAAGTAATTATAGCCTTGAGTGCAGACTTGGACGGTCAGACTACTCTATTTTTCGTAAAAGATAGAATAGGCGGATTAGGTGTGAAAATCACAACACTTTCTCACGGAGTGCCTATCGGAAGTGATCTGGAATATCTGGATAATAGCACGATTCTTGCTGCGTTTTCACAGAGACACGTTGTGTGAACAGGGTAGAAAACATTATGAGGCATAATGAGGTTGTCGCAGAAATATTTGCACGCAAGCCAAAAGTGATCCCGAAGATATTTGTTACTGCATTGCAAATCAAGTCAGGGGGATATGGAGAAGGTGATGTTATATGTGGCACACACTATCCTGAGCTGAGAAAGATAGCAAAAGCATATGCGAGTATTCCTTATAAGGAATGCGAAAAATTGTTGCAAAATGAATTGCATGAAGCAAGGTTTGTCGCCCTGATTATTTTGAATCATAAATTTTCTTCCGATATGACCCGGGTAAAATCTCTATATTTAGATAACGTACGGTATGTCAATAATTGGGATTTAGTTGATTGTTCTGCCCCTCACATCATAGGGAAACATGCATGCATAACTGCTGACAATTCTTCTATATATCTGCTTTCAAATTCGGATAACCTCTGGAAAAATAGAATTTCAATTGTGGCTACGCTCTCTCTTATAAAAGCCAGAAATTTCATGCCAACAATTGAACTGTGTGAAAAGTTTATAAAACACGAACACCACTTGATACACAAAGCCTGCGGATGGATGTTGCGGGAAATAAGTAAGCATGATCCAGACATAGTCATAAATTTTATAAAGGAACACCAAAATATCTCTAGCATTATGAAAAATTATGCGTTGGAATGGATAAAAAAGCGATAAATCATGGCGATGGTGGAGTTTTTGTTTCTGTTGTTAATGCTGTCAGACCGTGTAACAAATCCATAGCTCGCAAAGTTGCGGAATCTTGCGATAAGAGAGATTGCTCCTGTTTAATTTCTACATCAGGAACAACTCCTTTGTGACTTATGGCATTACCATTCGGAGATATAAAGTAAGCTGTCGTTAATTTTATTGCTCCGCGCCCGGGAATTGGTATAACCGTTTGCATAGAGCCTTTTCCATAGGTTTTTTCGCCGATCAGAACAGCCCTTTTGTTTTCTCCCAACGCCGAGGCCAAAAGTTCCGCTCCAGACGCAGTATTTGAATTTATTAAAACGACCATTGGTAGGTTATTCAGTAAGTCTATATCATCAGAGAATATAACTTTTGATTCTTCAATATTCCGTGATTTTAGCTCGACAATTTTTTTATTGGACAAAAACAAATCAGCAACGCCAACAGCTTGTTCTAAAATGCCTCCAGGATTATTACGCAAATCGATAATTACACCAGCTGGCTTTTTTTTGTTTATCTTCTTAATAGCCTGGGATACCGAGTTCAATGTGTCGTCATTAAAATAATTTATCTTAATAATTGCTATATCATTTACGAACTCAGTTTTTACGCTCCGGAGTTGAATTACTGATTTTTGCACATTCACTTCGAATGTTTCGTTTTTATTTCGAAGCAATGACAATTTTACCTTTAATGCCGAATCTGAACCAAGTCTTGATGCTATTTTTTTAGGAGACATTTTTAAAACGCTTTTGTTATCAATTTGTGTAATAATGTCCATTGGTCTTATGCCAACATTCGCTGCTGGACTGTCATCAATTACTGATTGTATTTCTAGGCCTTCTGCAATTTGTTTTATTTCTATTCCAACTCCAAGAAACATTCCCCGCGTTGTTTGGTTATATGCATTGAATTCCTCATTTGGTATGTAGAGGGAATGTTCGTCAAGAACTTGTAACATACCATTTATCGCTCCTATTTCTAGCTTTTCTCGTGTAATGTCATCCGCATAATTCATTTGAATTTCTTCAATTATCTCTTTTATAAGATCGTTTGCATTTAGCAAATCGACAGAAAATTCTAAATCATGTCGCTCTTTTTTGCAGGAAGAAAAAATCAGTGGTAAAAAAAATATTAAACCAAGTACTTTACAAAGGTTTGTCATTTTTGAACAATGTGAAGAAAAACTTTTTATACACCTTCTCATCCTTCTATGATACAAGATAAAATGGGATTTTTGATAGATTGAGATCTGATTAATGAAGAATTATCTAAAAGGAATGTTGCCGAAAAGCCTGTTTGGAAGGTTTATTTTAATTCTCATTGCGCCTGTTATCCTTTCACAATCTATCATTGGCATTATGTTTTTTGAAAAATACACCCAAACAATTCTTGGAATAATTTCGACAAGAATGGCAGGGGAAGCGTGCTCGATAACTCGACTTTTAGATATGAATTGCGAGAAAGAATATATAGATGAATTGAAAAAAAGTATGAATATAGACGTTGAAATTCTGAATGATGCGAAATTGCGAAAGCAAGGTATCGCCAAAAATCATCAGGCATACAGAGCGCTTAAAAAAGCAATTCAGAAAAAGGGATACACAAGCTATTATATCGATACAGAAAATCAAAATATGGATATATACATTCCTTCTTGCAATAATTCCAATATCTATAAAATATCCTTTTTAAGAAAAACTTTATATATTAAAATAATAGCGGTAGTACTTGGTAGTGGCATTGTATCTAGTATCGTATTTCTTCTAATCGCATTTATATTTTTAAAAAATCAAATTCGCCCCATACGAAGGCTTGCAAAGGCGGTAACTGAATTTGGAAAGGGCTTTGATACTGATTATACTCCTGAAGGAGCGTCGGAAATTCGAGAGGCAGGTAATGCTTTTTGTCAAATGAAAATTCGAGTAAATGAGCTTATGAATAACAGAATGAGGGTACTTGCAGGTATATCTCACGATCTTCGAACCCCCTTAACTAAAATGAAATTGCAGTTATCGCTAATGCCAAAAACGAAGGAAACTGAATGGCTAACAAGAGATGTTAATATGATGATAAACATGACAGAAAGTTTTACTTTGCATGCATTTGAACAAAATAAAGAAATTTCTGTGCATAAAAATATTTATTCATTTATTTCTGACATTGTAAATGATTATCAACTTGATGGTTTTGCTATCGACATTTTTGGAGATAGGAATATCGCTATTCCTGTAAAAGTTACATCTTTGAAACGTGCATTTATGAACATTGTATCCAATGCAAAGAAGCATTCAACTCATCTCTATATAAATATCGCAAAGATGAATAACAGTGTCATTATTAATTTTGAAGACAATGGATATGGAATTGATGAAGAGAATGCAGAAAATTTATTTTTGCCTTTTCAAACCGAAAATGAGGCAAGAACTCATAACTTAGATGAAGGCGTTGGATTGGGGTTGAGTATTGCTCGAGATGCCATTATCGCGCATGGAGGAAGTATTTCTGCCACCAATTCTAACAATTATTCTGGAGCTTGCTTTGTTGTCACTTTACCATATAAATTATGATTTTCTCGGGATGATGAGATCATCTCACCTTGAGTAAGGCTAAGCCTATTATGCCAAGCACCATCGAGATTATCCAAAATCTGAATACTACTGTTGCTTCTGACCATCCTTTTTTTTCAAAATGATGATGTATTGGAGCCATCAAAAAAACTCGTTTTCCGGTTGCTTTGTAATACAGAACCTGTATTATCACGGAAATTGTTTCTAAGACAAATACTCCTCCTATTAGGGCATAAATAAATTCGTGCTTCGATATTACAGAAATAAATCCCAATACCCCTCCTATTGCTATTGACCCGGTATCTCCCATAAAAACTTTTGCGGGTGGAGCATTGAACCACATAAAACCAAGACTTGCGCCAACTAGCGCACTTAAAAATACACAAACTTCTGACATGCCTGGAACATATTGCATGTGTAGATATTCTGCAAAAATTGTATTTCCAGTAAGGTAAGCTATGATGGCTAGGCATATTGATGAAATTATTACCGGCCCCATAGCTAGTCCGTCTAAACCATCTGTCAAATTTACAGCATTAGAACTCCCAACTGTCACAAACATTGCCCATATTATGAAAAAATAGCCAAGATCAATGCAAAATTCTTTGAATACAGGAATAAAAATGCCAGTGTTTCCTGGAAAATTGCAAAGCTTTATTGATATGAAGCAACATACCATGGCAACCAGCGATTGTAGCAAAAATTTAGTTTTTCCAGGCATGCCATGATAATCATTTTTGCTGACTTTTCTATAATCATCTACAGCACCTATCAGTCCAAATCCAATAAAAATACCTAGGCATAGCCACAACCAAGTGTTTGTGAGATCTCCAAGTAGTAGAGTTCCAAGTATAACTGCGAAAATTATTAGCATTCCTCCCATAGTTGGTATACCCTTTTTTGTATCCAAATGTGTTCGAGGGCCATCATCGCGTATCGGCTGTCCATTTCTTTGATGAGAACGTAGAAAAAATATGAATTTATTTCCGATTAGCAAAACTAAGCAGAATGCAATTAAAAACGCACAAATCGATCGAAATGTTACATACTTGAGAACATTTAGAAACGAATAATCAGTGCCTAAAAATTTATAAACTAAGTTGTAGAACATTTTAGATATTTAATAAATTTATCAAGTTCGAGACTATGAGAGCCCTTCAGTAAAACTATGCTATCATTCTGAATCATTTTTAATATCTCTTCAATAACAAAATTATCAAGCTTTTGGAAACATTTTGTTTTCTCTTTTGCCCCCATGATATCCCAAAGATTTTTATCTCCTATAAAAAAAACTTGTTCAAAATGCGATGATTGTAGTTTTTCAGCAACTAATGTATGGTAATAAACTTCATATTGCCCTAATTCTTTCATTTGTCCGATAATCGCAATTTTTGAGGCATTTGGCAATAATTGCAAATTTTCAATCGAAGCTAGAACTGCAGTTGGGCTTGCGTTGTAACAATCATTGATAACTTCAATCGTTTTGCCATGAAATACATATTTTTCGACATTGCCTCGTCCATCTATTTTGGACAAATCTTTCATAAATGATAAAAATTCAGCAATCGGCAATTTCATCGCCCAAATGGTCGCAACCAGCATTGCGCTAACATAAGCTAGATGTTTTTCTCTAAATGGTAAATCGTATTTTACAATGCCATCCGGAGTTTTTAGTTCTATGCTTGCGGTCTGAGCACGTACATTTCGGCAAGCAATGATCTCAAAATCGCAATTTTGAGAAAATCCGACGGCGAATGCTTTTAAATTTTTGCGGCCTGCTTCGTCTTGTATGTTGAGGGCAAATTCGGAATCTCCATCAAAAATCAAAATGCCTCCGGACTTTATTCCGTTAACTATTGAGATTTTTTCACGAGCTAAAGATTGTTTGTCTCCGAAATTTCCGATATGAGATTCAAATATATTTGTTATAACGCCTATGTCTGGTTTCAGATATTCAGAAAGTTCCGCGATTTCACCTGTATGATTTGAACCTATTTCAAAAATTCCAAAATCTGTGCTGCTTTCAAGTTGGCACAAAGAGAGCGACACTCCATATCTAGTGTTATAATTTCCCGAACTGCAAAACGAATTGTATTTATGGCTTAAAAGCGAATTTAGCCAAAATTTTGTGGTTGTTTTTCCAACGCTTCCCGTTATAGCAATCAAGTTTTTTAGTTTTGTTTTCGCTTTTACCCAATTCCCAATATTCTTCAGAGCTTTAGTCGTATTATCGACAGCTAGAGTTTTTCCGGGAACTTCATATCGCTTGTCATCAATTATGGCTAGGGTAGCTCCAGAAGTTATGGCATCATTGACGAATTCGTGCCCTCTATTGATAGCTATAAAAATGTCCCCAGGTTTGATATTTCGTGAATCAATCGAAATCCTATCTGCGACAAATGGTGGACACTCGCACAATCCAAGGGCTTCCGCCAAAATTTTATGAGTAATGTTCACATCAAATCTCAGAACAAGAAGCTTCCTTAGATTGTACCACGAGGCAACAACCTTGTGCCCCGTCGTTTTCGGTAAAAATGAAGATTCTGCGCGTCATCGTTAGATAACGAACAGTACCTCTTTTAGTCTATCCTTAATTAAAGGATTCATTAACTCATTTGTATAAATCTGGCTGATCGTCGCAAATTGCTCTTTAGGTAAGTTTAATCCTGCTAGATCCACGATAAGAACATCGTGTTTGCTTAATACCGCCATAAGGATATGCAATCTGGCAATTACTAGCATGGATTTTTGATTCGAAAGGATTTTGTCATTGATGGTAGTTGTTATCAAGTCGATATCTGATGTTATCGTTCCATTCGTAGTAGCTTGCAAATTTTCAGATAAAAGACATATAGATTCCTTTGCTGTGACGCTAGCATTGTTCAAGTTCTTCGAAAGTTCAGGAGCATACTTTTGAAAATTTCCTGCATCAGTTGCAGAAAGTCTCCAGTTAACAGCTAAAGGAGTATTGCCTTGTTGTTTCTCACTTACAATTTTATCTATGATATTTCCTGAAATCTGCAGGACCTCTGTTTTTGTTTGAGGAGGTATCTGTTTTATAAGTTCATTACATGTTTCAATATAATCTTTTTCTTGTCCCGTTTTTGTTTTTATAAATTCAAATATATTTTTTGCTCCATCGATCGTTGTCACTGAGGAATCTTCTGTTACCTTCTCAGAATCATCTTCCAATTTTTCATCAGGAGTTGCTGATCCTTGCGGAGTTAGCTCCCGTAGTTTTTTAACTAATTCAGATTTATCCGTCTTCAATAGTTCCTCAATATCAGCGACTTTCGCAAATATTGCAACATTTTGCAACCGTTCATCAAATATGTCAGATAGTTTTTGTATGGCGACTTCAATACTATCCCCTGTTTCTAACATATATTTGCAGAGGAAGCGCAACATCAAATAATTTTCTGTTTCAGTGTCCCCAATTGTGTCATCAAAAATATCTTTTAACTCTTCTGCCCCGGGATCATTATAAGTTTTTTCTCGTATAGCCAATTTGATTGTTTCATTTATGGAATCTTTATAATTAGGCAGATTCATATTTGGATACTGGTTTATGTCGTCATAATCTTTTTCCTTCAATAATTGTTCTGCTAGGTTGTCTAGTCCTTCTTTTGTGATTTTTTGTTGTGGTGTGGAGCCGTTAATTGTTTCCGCTTTAGCATCAACAGTTCCGTATGCTGTTGCTATACAGCAAGCCATAACAACTATTCTATTAAACATTTTTTTCATATTAACTTTAACCCCGAGAACAATACTCTTATACGACTATTCTAATTCTTGAGTGTTAATATTTAGTTAAATGCTGACGTTTTTTTTCCGCTTTATCCAAAGATGTATATACATAATTGACGCAAAACTGAATACAGCCCCACAAACGAATGGCGCCGAACTGGCTTGTATTTGTATAGCTTTCGCCAGCCCTGATGAAAAACCCGCTAGGTTATTTGAGAGCAATAATATCAAACCTTCAATGCCATAAAATATCGCGAATGCAGAACCGACTAGATTTTTGGGGGCCAATTTCGCTATTATCGACCCTATAAGTCCTTGGGTCATGCCTATATGTAATCCGGCGAAGACATATATAAATATTGTCGTAATTACGTCCCGCGCGAATACCCCAAACAAATCGGCTATTATCAATAAACATATCCCGCCTAACATAAGTTTCCGCTTGTCTGTTTGATCGGATATCCGTCCAACCAATATGGCAATGCTGATTGCGCAAAGCTCATATATTCCCATAAAGAGCGGAAAATTACCAATTTGCTCAGGCACAACCTCTTTTGCTCTTAAGGTTATAAATCCCTCACTAAACCGGTTAAACATCAATAAGGAAACCAAAATTATGAATTTCCAATATGCTTGTGGCATATTTTTTATATCCCTTATGTTCCATTTCTGCTTCTCTTTTAACTCATATTTTTTTGTATCCTCATACTTTATTTTTGTCTTTAATATGAAGAATGCGATAGTAGCAGGTATGATTGCTAATGAAAAAATTAACCGAAAATTTTTACCAATCATTGCAACTATGCCTGATGTGACGATTGATCCAAACAAAAAACCGGAAATATTCGTTGTATATCTGAAGGAGTATGCAAGACCCTTTTTGTCGGAATTTTCAGCAAGTATTGTGTCGGAGGGAGCTTGTCTAAGTCCTTTTGCAAATCGATCAAGTGATTTTGATATAAATACAAAAAATACACTTGGTGCGCATGCAAGTGATAATTTACTGAATACAGTTAAAATTGTTCCCGCATTTAGCATTGGTAATTTACGCCTAAATATATCCATTATGAACCCAGCAAAAAGTTTTGCCATAAATGAAAGAAAAATTACAGCTCCCTCAAGAGCTCCGAACGACTTGCTATTCCCGCCTAATTCATCGACTATAAACACAGGCAAAAGCGAAAAAATCATCGAAGATGCCATGCCCCAGCAAAAGTGCATTCCACAGAGCCATAAAACCATCCGATTTTTGGATTTATCCGCGCTTATCTGCAAAAATTTCACTTATCTACCACAGCAAAACAGACTATACCATCAGTATATATAAAGCCTACCGAGATATCGACCAACTTCATATTTGCCCCAACTGGCATATATGAAATTTTGCCTGAGATTTTTGTCATATACGGCTGATGGTTCGGCAGAATTGAAACAGAGCCATTTTCGGTTTCAACATCAATTTGTGAGACGTCTCCTTCATATATTTTTTCTTTATCACAGATCAAAATTAGTTTCATAAATCACCTTTAAAAATCAAGATTTGCATAATTACTCGCAGGCGGAATTTGAGGCACATTATCCTGCAATATATTCCTGAAACTAGGTCTTGATTTGATTCTAACATACCAGCCTTTTACAATCTCATACTTATGCCATTGTATAATTCCTAGGTAATCCAGTACTGAAAGTAACGATGCAGTAGCTATATCTGCAATGGAAAATTCCTTGCCAGCTAGCCAATTGCGCCTATCAACAAGCCAGGCTATATACTCCATATGATTATTCAATTTTGCCCCAGCTTCGCGTATACATGCCGGATTCGGGCGTTTATTTTCTTCGTTTAAAAAACGTTTTAGTATGCGTTCATGAATTACGGGATAGTAAACATCTTTGTAGAGAGTATTATTTGCCCAATCGGCTATAGTTCGTGCTTCTGCCCTTTGTTGGTAATCCGTCCCTATTAATGGAATATCTGGATATACCTCTTCAATGTATTCACG
This sequence comes from uncultured Pseudomonadota bacterium, assembly GCA_902798535.1. GTDB lineage: Bacteria > Pseudomonadota > Alphaproteobacteria > RUG11792 > RUG11792 > RUG11420. The sequence continues at coordinate 8,636 of CADBWU010000013.1, read as the reverse complement.
TATGGCTGAATTACCATAAGTTATAATCCCATTTGTATCAATCAATGTTGGCACTTCTCCTGATACGTTATTTTCTAGTAGTTCATCAGAAGGCTTCCAAGGAATTTCGTATACCATTTCATAATCCAAATGTTTTTCAGTAAGGATTACCCTTACTGCTCGTGATAAACCAGACAATGGATAATGAAATAATCTGCGCATTTTCTATATCTGCATTATATCTTTTTGCTTTGTTTCCAGCATTGTTTCAATTTTCTTTGTGAAATCGTTTGTCAAATTTTGGATATCATCCGATAGATGCTTCATGTCATCTTCACTTATTTCCCCGTTTTTTTCTTGCTTCTTTATCGCGTCCATGGCATCTCTGCGTACATTTCTTATCGCAATTTTGGATTCCTCAGCATACTTCGCTACTAATTTCGACAATTCGTGCCGTCGTTCTTCTGAAAGAGGCGGGATTGGCACGCGTACGGTTTGCCCGTCTACTGCGGGATTAAGATTCGCTCCACTTTCTCTTATCGCTTTCTCTACACACTTTACCAAACTTCTATCCCAAACATTAACAACAAGCATTCTCGCATCTGGGGCGGATATAGTCCCGACTTGAGATAAAGGCATTAATGAACCATACGCATCCACCTTAACTGGCTCTAGCAATGTTGTTGAAGCTCGGCCTGCTCGTATTCCGGAAATTTCTCTCGAAAAAGCATCAATCGAAAGCTCCATCTTGTTCTTAAATTGACTTAACCTTGAATCCAAAATTTTGCCCACACCAATCGAACTTAGCTCAATTTTATCTAGTATCTGATTTTATGTCAAATGCCAGATACGGATTGTATAAGTTCAACACAAACAAGACAAAAAGAACTAGCAAAAGAGCAAGGGCAATCACGGCCAACAAACAAGAGATAAAGTCTCCAAATTTTATTTCCAAAAACGTAGGATGGGTGAAAATCCTCTTCTTTAGGCGAATACTTCAGTATGATGTGAGGTATGACATACAGAAGAAGTTCACATAGTATTCTATACAAAGTATAGGTGCAGAGTGTGTACGGTAATATTGCTGAAAGATGTATAGAAGTAATACGGGAAATCTGCTCAGCGAATTACATCGATATAATCAGTGGAAATGTGAGCCCAGATCATATACATATGCTAATTTCAGCTCAACCGCATCTATCGGTATCGAAAATCTGGCAATATATAAAAGAAAAAAGTAGCAGAAAATTGCGAAAAGAGATATGGGAGAACGACGCTCATGAAATGGGATGGTATTTTGCTACTTCATCTGGGCAAATAAGCATAAAAGAAAAACACAATAAAGGGAATTCATTCAAAATATCCGAATTCTGAGTTCATTCTTTTAATCCGCTTTCCAAGCGTGACATAGAACTACCGGCTTCTAGCCGGTAGGGCATCTATTCGTCAATCCTAAAAATCTTGTAAGTTCTCATTCGTAATAAATTCAACGATAATTTTCTTAATATGAAAAATATATGCCAAAATGACATCTTTTCAAAGATTTCGAAGATACCAGCAAAGATTTTGTAAATTTATCTATTCGTTCTACTGTTTACAAAACCAACATACAGTCGAGCAAATTAACCGGGGTTTTCGAGAAGAATTTTATGTCGAACTCAGCGAGAATAGCATCGGTGGAGTATGCGGAAAATTTATAAAATTTTTACAAAAATACAACCCTACCGTCCACGCTTTGCATTGCATGGATCAATTCCGTTGAAGTATATTTCTAAGTATAGTTCAGGAAACCATTTTTGTCTCACATCTGTTTGAACCTGGATGCCATACTTGTTCAGGAATACATTTTTATATATCTTTCACAAACAAATACCAAATGATCCCCTGGGGTAGGTGGCATCTTTGGTAAACTATCCGTTTTGTTGCATTACGCTCTGACCTTTATTAGTGTTTTCTTTCCAATATCCGTTGTGCTGCAATAACATCTTTATCACTTTCATAAGTTGCTATACGGACACTATTTGCGGCATATTGCGATTCAAGTTCCGCGTATGAGCCTCCTGAATCCTTTAATTTTTTCTCCAACTCAGAAATCTTAGCAGTTGCTGCATCTATAGCAGTTTGACGTTGTTGGTTTGGAACATTTTTTGTGCGTCTTCCCACACGTTGCGATATAGTCTCAGGCATTTGGTTAGCCAGCTCTAATTCCTCTTCAGCTTTTTTCTTTTCTGTTTCAAGTTGCGCTATTGCCTCTTTGTTCTTTGATTTTTCAGAATCTATTTTTTGCTTCAATTCATCATTTTTCTTTTTCAGAATTTTTAACTCATCGATTTTTTCACGAGTTTCCTTGGAAATTTTTTTAGCTTTTAGTTCATTTGCGGAAATTGTTGATGGATCTAAAGCTGATAACCGAATAAAGTAATCTTCAATTTTATCAAGCTGTTCCATAAATCTTTGTTCAAAATCTTCTTCATACATTTTTGCAGCGCGCACTCCGCGTTCTAATTCGAGCGTTTTTAGTTTTTCTTCATTTTCTTTTAAACGTGTCTCAAATTCAGCATAATCGTTACCCAAAGTTTTGTTTTCTTCGATTTTTTTATTTAATTCAGAATTTTCCTCTGTAATCTTTTTCATCATAGCCAGTTGATCCTTCATCTTTTGCGTGATCATTCTATCGCGGTCATTGGATATAGATTGAATTGTTTTCTTTATTTCCTCAATTTTTAGAGCAACTTCCAGTCTTTTTGCTAATAACTTTCTTAGTGCTTCTGAATCTATAACAATACGTCCATCTGAATATTTCACAGGGATTCCAACTTGAGGTCTTTCTGAGAATTCATCGCCCTGGTCAAAACGCTCCAAACCATTGTCCTTTAAAAATTCTGAATACGTGGTTAATTCACATAGTTTCAATCTCTCCAAGTCTTTTTTTGTTGCCTCATCATAGTTTATGAGTCCTTCAAAGGCATATTTTATTGTGTCAACAAAAGCCTTGTCATCGAGTGCCCTACTTTTCAGAATTTCCTGATTAATCAGTGTTCCAGATATCCCATCCACTCTTCCCTCAATGATTGGCAACAAGGTTTCCTTTGCTATAAGCAAGGAGGCACTCCAGCCTCTATCCGTAGCATGTGGCACCTCAATCCAATATCCTGGTTCCAAACATGATGTAAATGCCTTTGGATTTTTGAAAAATTCAGTTGCACTTACTTCATTCAACTTTAGAGCCTTTATATCTTCAAGTTTTTTAGGCTCATCATTTAAATCAAGCGAAGACATACCAGAATCCGAAATAGTGCCTTCCTCTCTTAAAGAGGCAAATTTTTTTGTTTCGTTATCAACTTTCTGTAACTCTTGCGCCAATTCAGCCATTTGAGCATCAATAGATGGAACTTCCACAGTGTTTCCATTGCTATTTCTTACTTGTGTTTTAGTATCAGCCGATGCAGGAACACCATTTTTTTTCGTCATAACAGTTTTTTTCGAGGCATCGGCATTGGCTGTTGCATTTACTTTTTCAGCAATATTGCTAGCAAACACAGATGCCCCATATAACATAGCAAACACAGAAATGATTAACTTATGCATCTCAAAAACCTCTTAGCACTTTCGTATACTCTTAGTCCAAGTGTAGATAAAAATATTTAATAATTCGTTAACGCGCAAAGAGTTTCCTCAAGACAAAACTTACATTGAAAAATAAATGAGCAAACCTCATAATCATTCAAGAATGACGTTCCGTGCCAAATATTCGTCTGGCATCATTGTAAATTTTAATCAATGCAACCTGCGTTTTTGCAAGACTCCATTGTGATATATAGGTATATACAACAGGGACGATGAATATCGTAAAGACTGTTCCGACCATCATACCGCCAACGATAACTGAACCCAAAGGGATGCGTAGTTCGCAACCGGCGCCTCGAGCCAAAGCTAGTGGCAGCGAACCAAGAACCATCGCAAACGTTGTCATCAAGACTGGACGCAAACGCATTATTGCTGCTTCTTTTACGGCCTCTCTATACGTCTTCCCCTTTGCAACCAACTTGTTAGCAAAATCGACAATTAAGATACCGTGTTTGGTTATCAACCCGACCAATGTCAAAAATCCGATATTAGAAAACATGTTTATCGTACCATTTATGCAAGCAAGAGTGATTATTCCGCCAACTAGCGTTAATGGCACTGTAAGCATTATTATTAGCGGATCTTTCCAGCTTTCGAATTGTGCAGCCATAACTAAGTATATGAAACTCAGTGCAAGTAGGAAGATCATTGCCATTGTGTTTGATTCAGTCAAAAATCGCTTTGTCTCATCCACAAAATCGATATATACATCATCTGGTAACGTCTTATGAGCAACAGTCCTTATCACGTCTATCGCGTCACCTAAAGATACGGTTGGTTGTAAAAACGGAACTACAGTACAAGATCTCGTCCTATTATAGCGGTAAATTGTGACAGGGCCAGTTCGAGCATATACATTTATTAGCTCAGCAATTGGTATCAAAAATTCTTCCCGATCATTATATGCTTTCACGTATATATCCGTAAGTTGATCAGGAGAACGCTTATCTTCTTCAGTTATCTCAACCATGACGTCATGTAACTTATTTTCGCGCTTGAACTTAGTCGCCACACGCCCCTGTATTAAGCCGGAAATCGTGTTTGCGATAGCTTTTGGGTCTATGTGCAACAATGCCGCCTTTTCGCGATTTATTTCAATGGTATAGTCCTCTGCCTCATTGTTATTCATAGTCCTAACATTACTTGCTATACCGCTAGCAAGTATTTCCTGTATCAGGTTGTCCGATAATTCACGTAACTCTCTGTGTGACTTATTTCCCCTGACAACAAAAGAAATATAACGAGAACTGTCATCACCACTGCCACGCCCAGCAGTGAATTTTATGTCAATTCCGGAAACTTCATTGCTCCTTATCGAAACCTCTTTCATTATCTCTTCTGTTGTTTTTCCACATCTATCCTTTATTATCGCAACTCCTTCAAACGTCGGATTTGTGATAACATATTGCCTGGATTCTATTTCTGGGAATTGCCCCAAAACCTTATCCACCGCATCAACGTAACGTTGCGTGTATTGCAACGTGGCTGTTTGCGGAGCATGTCCTTCGTAGCTAAACATCCCCACATCTTGATATGGCTTTTGCTCACTAGGCATAAAGGCATATATAAAGTAACCGAAAGCAGAAAACAAAACCGCCACAGCCATCGCTCTTTTTCTGTTATTCAGAACGTTTTCAAGCGCATCCTCATATTTTTTCTCAATTTGGGATAGCCACTTAGTGGTATTCAACTTCGATATATAATTTTTCAATAGCAATAAATAAGGATTTTTTGTTTTCCAAGCAACTTCTTTTCCTCTTTCTACCAAAGTTTTTGAACACATCATAGGAGATAGTGTCAATGCGACAAAACCGGAGAGCAATACAGCACCAGCCAAAGTGATAGAAAATTCTTTCAAATACTTTCCTGTTTCTCCTTGTGCAAGGGCTACTGGAGCATAAACTGCGCATAATGTTAAAGTCATTGCTATGACAGCAAAACTAACTTCTTTTGTCCCTTCTATCGCGGCTTGTATTGGCGTTAGACCACGCTCTATATATTTATAAACATTCTCTAAAACGACTATAGCATCATCAACAACAAGCCCTATTGCTAGAACCATACTCATCAATGTCATACTATTTATAGTAAAGCCACAAACGTACATAATAAACAATGCTCCAATCAGAGAAATCGGAACAGTTAACAATGGGATTAGAGCCGCTCTTACTGAACGTAAAAATACAAAAACCACTAAAACAACAAGCAAAATAGCATCAAATATCGTGTGGTAAACCTCATGTAATGACCGTTCTATAAATGTTGTGCTATCATATGCAATGCTGAATTTGACTCCAGACGGAATTTGCCGCAACACCTCTTCGTATTTCGCTTTTACGCCTCGAGCGACTTGTATTGGGTTTGCGGCAGATTGAGAAATTATTGACAATGTCACGACCTTTTCGCCATTAAATCTGGCCATGACTCTTTTGTTACTCTTATCAAGCACAGTATCCCCAACGTCTTTCAGCTTCACAACTGTATTAGCTTTATTGACAATCGGAATCTCCATGAACTCTTCAGGGCTTTGCAAATCTGCAACGGTAGTCACAACATATTCTCTGTCCTGATTCACAATCTTTCCAGCAGGACTCTCAATATTTTGCTTCTCAAGTGCATTCGCGACATCCAAAACTGTTAGATTATAGAATGCCATCTTTTGCGGATCTAGTTTTACAGACATTTGATAATCCCCAGCGCCATAAACATCAACCCTTGCAACTCCAGGTACTGCTTCAAGTGCGTGGCTTATTTCATTTTGTGCATATGAATACAATTCGCTTTCAGTTAACTTATTACTAATCAATGCAAGAGAGACTATGGACTTTTCGTTTGAGCCTGCCTTTGTTAATATTGGCTCTTGTGCTGCATCAGGAAATCTATCTCTCCACTTACTCAATCTATCTCTAATATCATTAGTCGCTGAGTCAAGATCTCGTCCTTCGGCAATCTCTATCGAGACTTCACTAGTTTCACTATCACTCTTTGATGTGATTGTATCTATTCCTTCAACACCCGCTACCGCTTCTTCGATAACACGAGTAATCTGGCTCTCTATAATTTCTGGGCCTGCACCATGATATGTCATTTTGATGGTTACATAATTCTTTTCCATCTTCGGATATTGGCGCACTTGAAGTCGATCACCAGTCACCAATCCAAGCAATACAATAACAAGAGTCAAAACCCAGGCAAATACCGGACGATGTATACAAATTTCAGATAATTTCATTATTTACTCCCGTCACTATTCGCATTCAATTCATCTTCAGATGAATCCGTTTTTTGAGCAGATTGCTTTTTAGAAAATAATTTGTGAATTGCCTCTTGAATCTTGCTTATCCCGGATTTTGTTTTTTCTTTTTCAGCTTTTTTGTCAGTTGATTCCGGCTTCTGTTCTTTTTCATCTTTTTCCATCTGTGACTTAGGAGCAGAAGTGTGCAATTCATCTTTCATCTTCTCTAGTGTTTCATCTTGCTTATTGCCTTTCTGCTCTTCGTTTGAAGATAATTCATTATCATCCGTATCATCCTCATCCGGTTCATTAGTCTCTGGTTTTGCTTCTTTTGCTGATGCCTCATATTCTTCCTTATTTAATATTTTTGTCATCAATCCTTCAGACAACTTGAGTTGCCCCGTAGTTACTACAGTCTCTCCTTCACGAAGCCCAGCTACAATTTCGACTCCGTTGATATCTTTTGCCCCTGATAATACGCGTTTCCTGTATGCTCGTCCTTTTTCATCAATCACCCAGACATACTCTATAGAGCCTTCACGCAACAAAGCATCCTCATCAATCAAAACAACTCCGCTTTTCTCGCCCGTTACCAAGCGAACATTCGCAAACATGCCGTGTCTCAAATGTCCATTTTTATTGGGTATGATCGCTTTTACCAGTATGCTATGATTTTTGGTATCAACTTCTGAATCAATCGCATCAACTGTACCTGAAAAGACCTTTCCGCTATATGCGTCAACTGTGATTTCAACATTTTGACCAGGAGCAACATCATCGATATATTTTGCTGGGACCGAAAACTCGACTTTCATCATCGAGTTATCAACCATATAAACAAGTTCCGTTTGCTGTTGCACCATATTTCCTGGTGTAACCGAACCTTTCAAAATTCCAATGGTTCCATCAAATGGTGCCTTAATAACCGTTCTTGCCAGTTGAGCTGTAGCGCTCGAAAGCTGAGCTTGAGCGGCCTGCATTTTTGCAAATGCCTCATCATACGCCTTTTTCGAGCCAACTTTCTGTTTGTATAAATTGTCGACACGTTCATATTCTGCTTTCATCATCGTATATTCTGCCTCATATTTATCTTTTTCGGCTTTATATAGATCATCCTCAAACTTTATAAGTGTATCCCCTTTATGAACTTTCGAACCTTCTTCAAAAAGAATTTCTGAAATCTTTCCTGAAATTTCAGCCTTTATGACAACTTCAGCATTGGCTTTCAATGTCCCTATTGACTTAATCTCACGCAGAGTTGTTCCAATCGTAACTTTCTTTGCCTCAACGCCAATAAGCCTGTCAAATCCCATATCCATTCCCGAATCAGTGGAACGTAAAACTATTCTGCAAACCCCTCTAACAGCAGGTCTCATCGAGCTATACAAAACAAAACAAATGAGCATCGTTGCGAGCAAAACTATAATCTGTGTTTTAAAAGCCCCCTGATTTTGTTGCAAAAATTTCTTCTTATCAGCTTCATAAATAAAAGATTTCCAGAAGACAAAACAAGATTTTAGCACTTCCTTAATTTTCAAAAACATTCAATATCTTCAACTCAAAACGGCTCCTGTATTTTATGATACCACACAAATGGCAAGTAAGGCTATGTAATCTTCTATCGTGGAATTGCCATTTGTTATTAAATATCCGCAAAAGTCATTTGCTTTCCCATACGCAATTAAGCTATGCCACAAACGTTATGACTGTTCCGCCGGCGAGTATAATACGCGTTGTGGCATTGAGTTTGCCCCCGGATTTGATTGATATATTATTGGACAAAATATAATTTTCT
>CADBWU010000012.1 GCA_902798535.1 uncultured Pseudomonadota bacterium | reverse complement strand
ATTTCAGCTCCACCGCATCTATCCGTATCGAAAATTATATTGTATACATGATTGGCAAAATAGCAGAACGTTCCAAGAATTAAAGAAAAGATATTGGGGACAGCATCTATGGGTGCTTATCGCAGATAAGTGCAAAGGGGAAGATACCTGCGTAGAAGGGCAAGAAGCTCATCATAAAACAGATACGTTTAAAATATCCGAGTTCTGAGAGTTTACCCTTTTAATCCGCTTTCCCCCATCACGATATAGAACTACTCGCTTATAGCGAGTAGGGCATCTATTAATATACTTGCCAATCCCTCAATCATTACAGTATATCGGCAATGATGTCGGAGCTATTCCAAACCCCTTTGGGGCTCAGTCAATGCTTAGATGCAGTAAAGTCTTTGCTGGGGAAGCTAAACCTTGCAATAAATCGAGCAGTTCTCTGCATTTATCTAGATTAGCCCATCTATATCCTTCAAGTTCTTCAAATTTGCAATCAAACATGCGACCAGCGATGTCAGTATAAGTATTTTTGCATCTCTTGACGCCCGCAATACCAATTTGGCTGCATTTGTCTCCTAGAATATCAAGGCCGCATTTGTCTTCTAGAAAAAAATCTGGGATACATTCGATTTTTTGAACTATAGGGTCTTTCCCTGACATACCAATCTTCTCAACGTTCTCAACAAATGAAACCTGGCATAGAAAGGTATCGAATGATGGCCCATCTTGTTTATTAAAATTCACCTGTTTCCCCGTTCGTTTTATTGGTGCTTTTACTCCTGCAGAAATCTCTCTGTAATGCTCTAATACTTTGTCTAGGTGAAGTGCTTTGCTGTATTTGAGCATATCGTAGTAAGCCTTTTCTAAATTTTCATTCAGTCTTACTTTCGCTATCGCTACCCGCTGTCGGGATAAATATTCGGATATTTTCAAATACATATGATCCTCTACTGCCGCTTCATTCCAGGTCTCCGACTTAAATTCTCCCTTCTTGTGCGCCTGTTTCAATTTATTTTCCGCGTCTTTGCGGAGAACCACCATATCGCCTCGCACATCGCCTCTCACATTTTTATCAAAATTATTCAATGCTTTTTGTAATTGCTCTATATCACTTAGCTGTCGTGCACCAAGTTGCACATCTCTGACCTTTTCGTTTTTTTCCATGTCGCTTTTTGCACTTTTACGCCTATCTATAGAATGTTGAATTTTTAGACTTCTAAGTCTATCTTGCAAATATTCAGTTATTTGTTTTTTCACTTCTTCTAGTTCCTGCAGTTCTTGTTGTAGTTCAGCTTTCTTAGTGTCCGATATGCCAAATTCATCTGATTCATCTAAAAAATGGTGTGCTATCCTTTCATAGCATTCTAGCATAGGTCTTCTGTAGTTAGACCTTCCCAATATCCTTTATATCCTTTATTTATTGCCAAATTAACAGCATTGTATAAAAAGACAGCATTCCAATTGCTAACTGTGTAGTCATAAGGATGTTTGTATTTCTTTTCGTCTTTGAAGATTATGACGTTGTCTCCTAGTTCTTGCCTGTCAATACATTCAAACTCATTCTCTTGCGCCATACAGTCGCCAATGGCTTTACCAATCACATTTATTATTGAATCGTGATATTTCTTATTTTTTATCCATTCGGATTGCCCTTCAGCATTTAGTATCGTGTTATGCGCATAAAACCTCCAATATATTTGGTTTTCCTTATTTAGATATTTGGTTTTCCTTATTTAGAACACTGCATTCTTCCGCAACTGCTACACTTAAAGCAGAAATAGCTATAATTATAGTACTACCTAAGCCTAGCCCCCCGAATATAAAATATTATCTGTCAAGGCACACTGCGCCTCCGGCGCGTTCTAACACCATCTTCACAATAGTTCAGCTGGTGAAGACCTTGACAGATACTGATAATAATAGGGAAGGGCTTCCTATACAAAAGTAATATTCTAAGAAGGCACTGTATTCACTGAACATGTGGATATTTCGGATTAGTCCTAGTATTCTCACTGCGCAATATAAGAGATTTATCGATGACAGCAGAACCAGGCTGTTCAGTGTTTACCGTTAGTTCATATTCCTTTTCCCAAGCTCCTTCCAATTCTTAGGCTAATTTAAAAGAATTAATTTTCTCTTAACGCTAATGAAAATATTTTAGGATAAATATTATATATCTTACAGGAGTATCTTTACTCATCCGATATTTTTAGCGCTTCGATAAATGCTTTTTGCGGAATCTCAACGTCACCGAATTGGCGCATACGCTTTTTCCCCTCTTTCTGTTTATCGAGCAGTTTGCGCTTTCTTGTGATATCTCCACCGTAGCATTTCGCCAAAACATCTTTTCTAAACGCTGATACTGTTTCTCTAGCTATTACCTTGCCACCAATAGCCGCCTGTATGGCTATTTTAAACAACTGTTTGGGTATGAGGTCTTTCAGTTTAACACATAGTGCTCGTCCCCGTTTTTCTGCCTTAGTTTTATGAATTATCATCGACAGTGCATCAACTGGCTCGCTGTTCACCAAAATTGACACTTTAACCAAATCACCTTCGCGATATCCAGTTGTTTCATAGTCAAACGAAGCATATCCTTTTGTTGAAGACTTCAATCGGTCATAAAAATCAAACACAACCTCATTTAAAGGCAAATGATAATGGACAACTGCTCTATCGCCCATAAACTGCATATCAATTTGCTCTCCGCGCTTGTCTTCACACAGAGCTAAGACTGCACCTAAATAGCTTTCCGGAACAATTATTGTTGCTTTAATCCAAGGCTCTTCGATTTTGTCTATTTTAACTATCTCCGGCATTTCGGCAGGATTATGCAGGTCTACGACTTCGCCATTTGTCATATAAATGTGGTAAATAACACTTGGAGAAGTCATAATTATGTCAAGGTCAAATTCCCTTTCCAAGCGTTCTTCAATAATTTCAAGATGTAATAGCCCAAGAAAACCGCAACGATATCCGAAACCTAACGCCGCTGAAGTTTCCTGTTCGAAACTAAAGCTGGAATCGTTCAGGTGCAATTTTTGTAAACTCTCCTTCAACTTCTCGAAATCAGATGCATCAACTGGAAATATCCCGCAAAAAACAACCGGGACAGATGGCTTAAACCCTTGCAGCGCCACATCGCATGGATTTTTCTCATCAGTTATAGTATCGCCCACTTGACAATCCGAAATGTCCTTTATGCTAGCAGTAATAAACCCAACTTCGCCAGCTGACAACTTATCCGTTACCGTTTTTTTCGGCAAAAAATACCCCACCTGGTCGATAACATAACTTGCTCCTGTCGCCATCATTTTCATCTTCATACCAGCTTTAATTTCGCCATCAAAAACACGCACTAGTATGACGACACCAAGATACTGGTCATACCAGCTATCAACCAAAAGCGCACAAAGTTTATCAGAAGTCGATTGTTTCGGTGCTGGTAACTTGTTTACTATAGCTTCCAAAACATCATCAACGCCCATTCCGCTTTTTGCTGATATTGGTATCGCGTCTGTGGCGTCTATCCCTATAACATCTTCGATTTGTTGTTTCACAGTTTCAACATCAGCTGCAGGCAAATCAACTTTATTTAAAGCTATAATGATTTCATGATTTGCATCGATTGCATGATACACATTCGCCAACGTTTGCGCCTCAACGCCTTGAGTTGCATCAACAACCAAAACCGAACCTTCGCATGCAGTCAGGGAACGACTTACCTCATATGCAAAATCAACATGTCCCGGCGTATCTATCAGGTTCAGGATATATTCATTACCATCCCGCGCTGTATATTTTAGGCGCACTGTTTGCGCTTTTATTGTTATTCCGCGCTCTCGCTCAATATCCATAGAGTCGAGAATTTGCGCTTTCATTTCGCGCTTCTCTAACCCACCACAAATCTCTATAATTCTGTCCGCTAACGTTGATTTTCCATGATCTATGTGTGCTATTATGGAAAAATTGCGGATATTAGTCATACCTACTTCAGAACTGTGACAAAGCAATACTGTTATTATATCATCAAATCGTCAATAGGTCTCCTTTGCCTTAAGACTGCTAGATCTAATTTAGGATGGTATGCAATGATGCCGTCATTTTGCCGATTATTCGGGATAATTCAGAAAATCGCGGATATACTTACTCGGCATATTTCATAAAAAAATAAGCCTGCCGAAACAGGCTTATTTTGTTTTCAATAAATGAGGTAACTATTCAGTCTTTTCTTTCTCTGCTGTTAATGCTTCAAAGCGCTTACTTAAGCCTAGCACAGATATTATCCAGAGAATTACAACAATCATCACTATCGAACCTAGTATATCGACCAAACTTGACAGTTTGACACCACCCCCGACAATCATGAGCAATGTGGATTGTATAAATGCTCCACCGGATTTTCCACCTCGGCCTGCCAGTATCTCGACAGCGGCTTGTCCTTTGACTTTTAGCTCCGGATCAAGTGGTATATACGCCATTTGCTTTGTTGAATCAAATAGTGTATATTTTGTTCCTTTGCTTAAGCTGTTCTGCAAGAAGCCTACCAGCACTGCCAAAAATAGCACTGAGAAGCCCATCAATTCAGCTCCAGAGCCTACGCTGTTTTTGTACATTATAAAGCCATAGAACAATATGCTAGTGATGAGCAAAATAACCGGGGTTATCAATGCAGCCACTTTCCATGAGAATTTTCTGAAAACGTTTTGTGCAGCTATTGCTGAACAAATTGTTACAGCGCCCGTCGTTAATGATAAGCGCCCCATCCAAGCGTTATAGTCATTTGTGTCGGGACAAAGCTCTTTCAATTGCCCTTTCCAGACAGCCTCAACTAAATTGATTGAAACACCATATGCTAACACCAGAACGGCAATCATCAACAGGTATGGCGAAGTGATTATGCACTTAAAGCTTTCTGCCATACCTAATTTCGGCTTACTCTTCTTCTTTGTGCCTTCTCCAGGAGTGTATAGCCTTGGATCTGTCAAAACATTTTTATTCATCCAGCGATAGAGACCAATCAGTATTACGCCAAAAATCAATACAGACATCATCTGGTAAAACAAGTTTGTTCCAAACGCATCTGCATTCGGATTTGTTATAGCGCTACTTTTTGCCATATTGGCACAGAATATAATCACCGAACCTGAAGCCAAAAGCCCGACGTTGCCAATCATTCCGAACAAAGCATAGAATCTTTTGGATTCCTTAACTTTTGTTATTTCATTTGCAAATTGCCAGAACAATGCAGATAACACAACGCTCCCCCAAAGTTCAGCCAAAATGTAGAACAATGAAAAACTCCAGTTTCCTATGACCGGCCAAACCCAGTGCAACCTTGGATAAGATGATTGTAACGACAAAATTGTGTCTTCTGAAAAATGCAAGATATCGCGCAATGGATATAACACAAAACCAAATGTGACGAAAAACGTCAGGAAAAACAAAACAATTGCATAAAACAGCTTTTCTCTTTCCAAAACGTTTGCCAATTTTACGAATACGATCATAAATAAAATTGCTGACGGTGTCACTCCATATAGCTTCAAAAAGCCCAGAGTTTCAGCGCCACCACAAATGGCTTTGCTAACCATCAGGGTATCTTTAAGGTCTCGTACTAGTGTGTATATGAAAAGAATACACAGCATCATCAAGCCCATTGGCAAAAATTTTTTCAATTCAAAATTGTGAATTGGCCAAAGAATTTTTCTCCATCCTGTAAATTCTTCTTCAGTGGGTATGCCTTCTTTACTCATAAAAGTTTTTCTCCTTAATCTAAAAACACTAAACCAGCCCTGCAAAGACAGCAAGACTAGTACAGCTTTCACCTCTATTCCAGCATTGTAGCAAAAACGTGAAAAAATCACAAGTCATGACGATTAATCTACATTTTGTAGCCTGTTAGGTATAATTTGCTGTCCCTTTATAAAATTAATCTTTATCCATTACCTTCGGCTCGCTAATTTTTCAAATTGTTTGTTGTTCCCAAAATCTAGTGTTATACGGAAAATTACAACAACAATTACCATAGCTCATTTAAACCTTGGAAACGTTCTGCGCCAAAACATCTCTCCCCCCAACAAAAAACAAGAGACAATGTATTGGACACTATAGTCAAAGCGGATTGTAGTGTTCGATAATCGGTTATGGATACCGCTAACAGATATGATGGAAGCAAGTAAAACTATACGTTAAACCTGAAGTGCATAACATCACCGTCTTGAACGACGTAATCCTTGCCTTCAAGTCGAAGTTTTCCCGACTTTTTAGCTTCTTGCTCACCTCCACACTCCAAATAATCTCGCCACGAAATTGTTTCAGCACAAATAAAACCTCTTTCGAAATCCGTGTGTATTGTGCCGGCAGCTCCTGGTGCATGTGTCCCCCTAGAAATTGTCCAAGCCCTAGACTCCTTCTCACCGACCGTAAAGAACGTAATAAGTCCCAGCAAATCATACCCTCGTTTTACAACACGATTTAATCCAGTCTCAAAAAGCCCGAGATCGTTTAGAAAAGCCATCTTATCTTCCTCTGAATTTAGCTGAGCTATTTCAGATTCAATCGCCGCTGAAATTATCACGACTGGATTTTCAGCAGCTTTTTTTACAACTTCTTCAGTAAATCTATTACCAGAAACCACTTCGCTTTCTGCGACATTACAAACATACATCACTGGCTTCGTCGTGATTAACTGTAATTGCTTTAGTATATGTTTTTTATCTTCAGGAACCTCTGTTTTGATAGCTGGCTGTCCGCTTTTTAACATTTCGTAAACATCTGACATGACTTCCAAAATTTCCTTTGATTGCTTATCTCCGGATTTAGCTTTCTTTTCTAAATTTGGTATACGATTTTCTACACTTTCCAAATCTGCTAGTAACAACTCTGTGTTTATGGTATCTATATCCGACACAGGGTCTACTTTTCCCGAAACATGAGTTATGTCTTCATTTTCAAAACAACGAACAACATGCAAAATTGCATCTGTCTCACGTATATTCGCCAAAAACTTGTTACCAAGTCCTTCTCCCGAACTAGCTCCTTTAACAATTCCAGCAATATCAACAAATTCTAGTTGCGTGGGTATTGTTGTCGCTGAATGAGCTAATTTTGATAATTTCCATAATCGTTCATCAGGAACCGCAATTCGTCCCAAATTTGGTTCTATCGTGCAAAACGGATAATTTGCAGATTCGGCAGAAGCCGTTGAAGTTAAGGCATTAAATAAAGTCGACTTCCCGACATTGGGAAGTCCGACAATTCCGCAGTTAAATCCCATAAAGATTACTTAATTTTTGCTTCTTTAAACAAAACATGCTTTCTCGCCTTTGGATCATACTTTTTCATTTCTAACTTCTCAGTCATAGTGCGAGGATTTTTCTTTGTCACATAAAAATACCCCGTTCCCGCAGTGCTTAGCAATTTAATTGAAATAACCGGACCTTTAGCCATAATAAAACCTCAAAACTCGAAATAAATTGGAGCGGGCAAAGGGATTCGAACCCTCGACCCCAACCTTGGCAAGGTTGTGCTCTACCACTGAGCTATACCCGCATTACCCTGATAAGGTATCGCATTCCCCGCATCAATTCAAGTATTTTTTACAAAACAGGGAAAAATTTTTATCTACTTGGAGAAGTATGACCTCATAGCGAAACTAATATAATTTTTCTTTAATTATCCTAATGGCACATTTTCTTACAAGATTTGTAATCTTCTGGAAGGAGTACGCAGAAAGGAGTAAAATATTTATTGAAGTTTTTCTGCAATAGTTAAAAATGTTTGGCAAGGTATTGATAATATGTTTGACTTTTCTCTCGTCAGCAAGTGCTTTAAAGATAGAAATCAATAGGGGGCAAGTTGAACCAGATCCAATAGCTATCGTTGATTTTTATGGAGAAAATGGCGAGGATTCTGAACTGGGGACAGAGGTATCAGCAATAATCAAAACCGACTTAGAACTATCTGGACTATTTATTCCGATTAATCCTGCTAGTTTTATAGAATCGAAGGAAACGCTTTGTAAAAATGGGGCTAATATCAAAAACTGGAACATTTTAAACACCAGATTTTTGGTTCACGGAAAGATAACTGGCAATTTTAATATAGATTTTGTTTTAGTGGACGTCGTCACTGGGAATAAAATGCTATCGCTTAACGTTTCAGGAACGCGCTCAAAGTTGAGAAAGGTTGCGCACATTATTGCTGATTATATCTATGAGCGCATAACGAGCGAAAAGGGATACTTTAACACAAATGTCGTCTATGTCGAAACGTCTTACAATAAAGATTCCACAAAACGAAAAACGAGATTGGTCAGAGTCGATCAGGATGGGTACAACCGACAAGAGTTAACTGATGGTTCTGAATTAGTTTTGACTCCGAGGTATTCCGCTGATGCTAACAAGATTGCGTATATTTCTTACAGCGACACAGCAAAGGATGTACTTGGCAAATCAGCACATGTATACATAATGAATGCAGATGGTCGCAGAAAAGACTTGATGTTGAGCAAGGACATCATGAAATTACTGATAGAGCGAAATCATGGTAATCCAGTGCAAATGACATACGCTCCAAGATTTTCTCCGAACGGAGAAGAGGCAGTTTTGGCAATAATTATTGATGGGAAATCTGCAATATATAAATATAATTTCACCAGCAATCGTTTAACGCAACTGACAGAGCACTCATGTATTGATACCTCACCCTGTTATTCCGACGATGGAAATAAAATAGTTTTTACATCGGATCGGCAGGGCAGAGAAGCCATATATGTGATGAATGCTGATGGTTCTGATCAACGAAGGATAAGCACAGGGGAAGGCAAGTATTCACAACCTGTTTGGTCTCCAAGAGGAGATTTGATTGCATTTGCCAAAAAAGTGGGGAGACAATTTTACATAGGTGTAATAAAGCCGAATGGGACAGGGGAACGATTGATTACGAGTGGATATCTTGTTGAAGCTCCTTGCTGGTCTTCCAACGGACGATATCTAACGTATTCGATGGAAACTGCGCCTGGCGCCAAACCTCAAGTGGCAGTGACCGATATAACTGGTTATCATACCCGCATAATTAGCACAAAATCCGATGCCTCATACCCTGCATGGTCACCTACTGTTGGAACAAATTCCAGATGATACTTGTTCTAAAAGTCACTTGTTATTATTTATGTTGCATATTCATCGCATCGTATCTGTCGCTGTTTGAACGGAAACTTATTGCCCGAATACAGCGACGAATTGGCCCATCGCATTGTGGGATTGGAGGTATTTTCCAGCCAATTGCCGATGCACTCAAGCTTCTCTTTAAGAGTTCGCCACTTAGTGGTCATTCGCAACCAACAATAATAGGGATTTGTTTGCTATTCATAACATCCCTTTGTCAGTTAACTTTAATCCCGGTATTTGATGATCTTTTTCATTTTAAAAATGGGTTGATACTGATAATATTGACTCAATCCCTCATGGCGTTTTCAGAAACGTTAATAGGAATAACTTCAAATTCACGGTATGGCGTAATAGGTGGGAACCGGGCATACATACAAAATTTAGGCGGACATTTACTGCTTATGTTGCTGGTAACAGTGATGATACTAGTATCCGGCGGAACCAGTGTGCTAGATTTCGTGCACCTGCAAACAGGTATATCGCGTTTAATACAATTGATACCTTTAGCAGTTATATTTTTTCTTTCACTTCTTATGGCAGGGAACAGAACTCCATTTGATTTCACAGAATCAGAATCAGAGCTGGTTGGCGGAGCATACGTAGAATGTGGAGGTATATTGTTCGCAATGATATATCTATCCGACTATCTGAACCTATTGTTTATATCTGCATTGTTTGCCACCTTATTTCTACATGGAATATCAATCCCAATACCGTATGCGATTGAATTGCTCATAAAGACAATCTTCTGCATCGCGTTCGTCATTTTAATTCGCTCTATTTTGCCGAGATATAAGCAACTTCAAATGCTAAAAATTGCCTGGCACATCGCAATTGTTTTATTATTACTGATAGCATTCCTATGACGCATATATAACATTGTTGTTCGAGCTCTCTATAGGCTAAGTTCATTAGTCTCGCAAGCATAAAGCTGCTCAACATATATAAAAATGTGTTTACCGCGTTGGGGAAAGATGATATTCTCGAGAGTGATATTTGAAATTTTTTGTTGATACGATGACGAGAAGATGTGAACTTACTGGGAAAACAGTGCAATATGGTTGCAATGTCAGCCATGCGAATAATCATTCTTCCAGGCGATTTTTACCGAATTTACAAAATGTGTCTTTTTTGAGTGAAAGTCTTGGCAGAATTTTTAAATTTAGAACAACCGCTAGTAGTATACGAACGGTTGAAGCCAAAGGTGGATTAGATAGCTTTTTGCTTGCTACTCGGAACGACAATTTGAGCAAGAAAGCCCAAGCATTGAAAAAAGTGCTTAAAGGCATGAATAAGAATTAATTTGGGGGAGATGAAATATGCCAACAGATCAAGAACAAAGCCAGTATCCGTTTCGCATAAATGATCAATATGTTAAGGATTTGTCATTTGAAAATCCTAACTACTTGATGAAATATAGCGATGATGGCGATAAACAGCCAGAAGTCGGAGTTGGACTTGAAAATAACGTCGCAAAGATTGATGATGAGCACTATGAGGTAACATTAAAAGTTAGTGCAAAATCAACTATTGGAGACAAGTCAGTCTTTTTAGTGGAATTGTCATACGCAGCGCTCATTACTGTGGCACCTAATCTTGAACAAGATATACTTGAGCCAATTTTGATGGTGCACTGTCCATTTTTGATGTTCCCATTCATACGGGAAATAGTGGCAAGCGTGACAAGCTCCGGCGGATTTCCTCCGCTACGACTTGAGCCGATTGACTTTGCCTCCCTTTACATGTCAAAGAAAAAAGAGATAGCAGAAAGCAAAAACAACATAAATTAAAAAGAGAAATTGGGGCGGAAAGTTTGCCCCTCTTCTATTTGCAGATATGAAATTTGAGAAAATTAGAAGATTTTTTAACAAAATATGCATAAAGTATCTTACACTTAGTCATAGTTTGTATTGATACTATGGGCAAGAAACTTGAAAAGTAAGACGTTGTTGAGAATTATACCGGCGCTGTTGATTTTATCGGCAACAGGTATAAATGCAGAAGCTTCAAATGAAATGGACAAGGAGAAATCAGTCAAGCAAGAAAATTCCGCAGGGAAGCCACAACTAGTAATCACAGGATCTGCTACAGTTCATGGAAATTTCGGCGATCCGGACCAGACATACTACAAAGGAAACCCTAAAGAAGCAGAAAAATCGGATAAGGATACTAGCATGACCAGGATCTGCGCTGGTGAAGCTAATATCGAAGTAAAGGCAATGGGGACGTTGGAAAATGGCGTGAGATATCTAGCTGATTTTGATATAGATGCCATGAAAGATGACACAGAAGTCGATAAGATGTATGTTTCATTTTCCAAAGATGGCTGGGGCACATTGCAAATCGGTAATCTAAAAGGTCCTGATGCAAAGTGCATATACAGTGGACAACAGCTACTCGGAGGAACTGGCGGTCTCGATGGGACAATACCTCACGAATTCGATTTCGCGGCTGGCGTTATATCTCCGATAAACTTGATTGGATACGCGAACAAGGCTACTAAAGTTGTCTATTATTCCCCAAAAGTTTATGGATTCCAATTCGGATTTTCTATTACGCCAGACACAAAACAGCATGGCCACAATGATAAAAATCGTCATGCCGGCAGTTCTTCGAACGGAAACGACAATGGTATGTTCCTGAAAGGTGACGGCAGTCAAAAACCCGCCGGTCGAAACAATATGGCATTCGCTCTAACGCATGAGTACCAGTTCAAGAATGGCATAGGTACAAAAATTTCCGCAGTTTATGTGTGCGAGAGGACGAAAAAGGTAAAAACCAAAAGTTATGGCTACTATGAATATGCGACCCTTCAGGAAAATGATCCAAATAGGGTTGATACCCACGGTATCGCTGATGATGCCCCCACGAAAGATGTGAAGTTACGAAATGCCAGTTCATTTGCACTCAGTGCAACAGTCAGCTATCAAAAATGGTCTTTTGGAGTTGGTTATCTCAATAATGGCAAATCTAGGACACCAAAGGATATCACTCTAGAAAAAATTGTTGGTGGAACAGCAATAGGAAACCAATATAGAGTAAACGCTAACAACACTAGGATATACACTGTTGGCAACTTCCTTGGCACTGAAAAGTCTAATGCCGGGAAAGCTTGGAACTGTGGTGTTCAATATCGCTTAAACGATAACTGGACACTCTCTGGCGTGTACCACCATATGAGCCGAAAAGTAGATACAGATGCAAAAACGCACGGAGATGCCCTCAATTTGGCCGCCGAGTATAAGATCTGTGATGGATTGATGGTATTTTTTGAATATGACTACGTTAAAACTAAATCACACGATATAGCTTGTGCAGCATACAATTCGTTAAGCAAAGATAAAAAAGATCAAAACGCCATAAAGAAACAAACTGCAAACCTGTTTGTAGTTGGCGCAAAGCTCAGCTTCTAATACTGTAGCAGTTTTCCCAATAAAACAAGTGGTAGCTAATATCACTTGTTTTTTTTAATTTGAAGCAGAACCGTCGCTTCTATAGTCTGCAAAGTTAGCAAAGGCACAAAGCTTGAAGGCGAGCCACAATAGATTTTCTCCAAATCAAATCTAGCACATCGGGTATTTCTGATTACCTTAACAATTTTAAAGACGATCAATATATGTCCTATGTTCAGCCATAATACGGCAGCTTGGATATCACATAATGAACGGGATATCACAAAATGGCGATATATTGCATAAATGATGACTCAAGCGCGATAATGCAACCAAATCCAAACAAACCAGGACAAGCACAATACACAATCCCCAATGGGCGTCAGATGTTAGAAATGTCACACCAAAGAAATAATGCAATCCAGGGAGATAAAACTTTAAGCCATCTGGACGTAGAAGATGATAGAATTTTCATGTACGAACGAGTAGATTGGTGAGAGTTGTGAAAGACGCAGTATACAGCGAAACGTATAAATACATACTAGAACAAGTCAATAACCTCGACATTTTCAGGGTTATTGATGATGATTTGGCGCCTATAAAAAAATTGGCAAGCAAGTTTGCCGACTGCGACAAAATTCTTGTTTTAGGGACTGGTGGTTCTAGCCTTGGCGGAAAATGTTTGGTGAACTTTCAAGCAAACATGTCCGGCGTCGAACCAAGAGTGATATTCATAGAAAATGTGGATTCCCGAAGCTTTCACAATGCTATCCGAAAATGTAATCCGGCAAACACAGGAATAATAGTAATATCGAAATCTGGACGTACCACAGAAACGCTCATGACATTTCTAACGCTTTGCGAGATGTGGAAAGATTTCGATTACAAAAATCGAGCTATTGCTATCACGGAATTCTCAGATAACAATGATTTGAGAAAGATCGCAAATTCACTCAATATGGAAGTGGTGGAGCATAATCCCAAAATTGGTGGGCGATTTTCTGTATTTTCAGTAGTTGGGTTATTGCCAGCATTGCTTGGGAACGTTGATATTGACGCCTTCACAAAAGCTGCTCAGAAGATATTGATAGAAGTAAAAGAAAACTCCGAGGCTCGAACGTTCTCGGACACATACGAAATGTATGATAAGGCATTTAAAAATGGCGTAATAAACCAACATGTCATTATGCCGTATTCGGATATGCTTGAAGACTACACGAAATGGGCTGTACAGCTGATATCAGAAAGCTTGGGAAAATCTGGAGATTTTGGGATCACGCCAATACGCGCCATGGGGACAGTGGATCAGCACTCAATGTTGCAACTATTTTTGGGAGGGCCTGCCAACAAGTTTTACACAATTATAGTTGCCAAAAATAATGAACCGACATTGCTAATAAAACCATCAATTTGTGGAAAAGTAATTGAACATCTGAAAGGACATACTATCAATGAGCTTATGTACGCTCACGCAAAAGCGACAATACAGGTTTTGAAGGCAAAGGCACCTGTTCGTGTTTTGGAATATGACGAAATCAATATCGCGACAATCGGAGAGTTGATGGTAAAGAATTTTATAGAAGTTTTGGCCATCGCTCGCCTTGCAAACATGAATCCTTTTGACCAACCAGCTGTCGAAGAATCAAAGAGACTTGCTCTTCAATATTTAAATAACTTTCAGGATAAATAGAACAACTAAGAAGCCAGGGAGATGCTTTAGCAATGCAAAATTCATCGATAGAACCATTGATATGGCATCTGATGAAGAGCACTAGGGAAATTGCCAGATTTTTAAGAGGGGGGGGCTTGTAATTGGAGGAGGATGTCTTTTCTAAGGAGATTGGGTTCCTTTGAGCCATGTGACATTGCGAAAGGGAGGCCCCCTTTTTATGCACAGCACATGAACTTGCTCCTCCAAATAGTGACGCTTGTATGATACAATGTGTTTGCTAAGTGTTTAGTTTTGTTTCCATGGACGAATTGCAGACGACGTTACCAGTGTTTAAGGTAAGATCGACTATATTGATGCCTCATGCGCAATTGCCTATAGTGCTGAATGAGCATGACTATCATTCTGTTGCAGCGGAGGCTGTGAAAAATAGTGTGGTGGCAGTTATACAGCCACAGCCGACTTTTATAAGCGCTGACAGAAGTGATGAGTCGAAGAAATCCTATAAAACTGGATGCGCTGGGCGAATAACGGATATAAGACCGACGGGGAGTGGTGTCACAATAACGATATATGGGGTATGTCGCTTTGAAATAGTAAAGGAAATAGAACCGACTATTTCTGGAGCATCACGTGTCGTTGTCAGTTATGAGAAATATCTGGTTGATATGGCAGAACAAACAGCTGAGAATCAGGAATTTGATAAACAACGTTTCCTGGACGCGTTGGATGGCTATTTTAGACGCTTGGAAATTTCCCCTAACTGGAAAGAGATTAGGAATACACCGGGAAATGTCTTGATATCGGCATTAGCTATGGCATGTCCGTTTCATCCGAGTGAAAAACAATCGCTATTGGAGATAGTGGACTTTAAAGAACGAGCAGACATGATTACTCAAATGATCGAGATCAATTCATATGATCGATACAATACGATAAGCGCGGTAAATTAAGTTATGAAATTCCACATAGAGATTTTCGGTTGCCAAATGAATGTCTACGATGCAAAACGTATGGCTGATTTGCTAGTAAATGATGGCTACGAAATAGCAAACGATGCTAGCGAAGCAGACATTTTGATATTCTATACCTGTAACATCAGAGAACGAGCAGCACAAAAATTATTTTCCAGCATTGGGATTTTAAAAAACAAAAACACTAAGGTTATCGCTGTTGGTGGATGTGTATCACAGAGCGAGAAGGAAAATATTTTTAGATATAGGCATATCAACATTTCATTTGGCGCCCAAACATATCACAGATTACCTGAACACATAAGAGCAATTCTAAACGGGACAAACAACAGAATTTTAGACATAGAATTTGATCAAGCGCAGAAATTCGATTGTTTACCACAGAAACAAAACGTATCTTTTAGTGAATTTGTAACTATTCAAGAGGGATGCGACAACTTTTGCACATATTGCGTAGTCCCTTACACTCGAGGAAGGGAATATTCAAGATCAGCCAAGGATGTAATTGATGAAGTAAAAGGCTTATTAGCAAATGGAGCAAAAGAAATTACATTGATCGGACAAAATGTGAATTCGTATCATGGAGAAGCCCCCTATATAAGCATTGGGCAACCTAAAGGAACATGGCGATTGGAAAGATTAATACGTGAAATAGCTGAATTAGATGGACTTAAACGCCTCAGATATACCACGTCTCACCCAAAGGATTTTACAACAGAGTTGATGCAGATACATGCTGAAACTCCCATATTAGTGCCCTTCGCACACATACCGGTACAGTCAGGCAATGATCGGATTTTAAAGGCAATGAACAGAGGACATACGGCGCAAGAATATCTAGACAAAATTATGAAATTTCAAGATATATGCTCGAACATTCAGTTTTCTTCGGACTTTATCGTTGGCTTTCCAACAGAAACAGAGGAAGAGTTTGAGGATACTGTCAAACTTGCAGAGCAAGTGAACTATACTATTTCGTTTTCTTTCAAATATAGTCGCAGAAAAAACACACCTGCAGACAAAATGCCAGGACAAATTTCTGAAGCTATTAAAGCAAAGCGTTTGGCTATTTTGCAAAAAACTTTAATAAATTCGCAAATATATCATAATAATGCTCTGATTGGAAAAACACAGGAAGTGTTATTTGAAAGACGAGGACGCAAGCCAAATCAGTATATCGGCAAAAATGTATATCTACAATCTGTCATTGTTGAAAGTCAGGAAAACTTGATTGGAGAGTTTAGGAATGTCCATATAGAAAAAGCTGGAGAAAATTCTGTTATTGGGAAAATAGTGAAATGACAAAAAATATTGAAATAATTGTTGAAGATAAACTGTGGAAAGAAATTGAGGGATATTCAGATTGGAACAAATCTTTGGATGCTTTATTTCAAGAAACTATGACAAAAAAATATCAAGGAAATAAGCGATGTTGGATTGGGCTATTATTAACAGATGATGAGCGAATCAAGTTATTGAATCGAAATTTTAGAAACATAAACACCCCCACAAATGTTCTTTCATTTCCAGAGTATGAACCAGAACTCTTGGACAAAATAGATATCTCCGTGGAAACTGCAGAAATTTTTCTTGGAGATATCGCTATGTCTCGAGCGCAGATTATGAGAGAATGTGAAAAGTATGGTATACGATTTTTCGACAGATGCTCTCACTTGTTTGTACATGGCGTTCTACACCTGCTCGGCGCGGATCATATTGTCCCTAAAGAGCAACAAGAAATGGAGAACATGGAAATTGAGATATTAGAAAAGTTTGGTATAAGCAATCCATATATTTTAGAAGGAGAAGAGAAATAATATATGAGTAGTAACGAACCTGTATCGAGTTCTGACAAAACCTTTTTAAGGAAGATTTTGCAAAAGTTGCAGTTTTGGAAAAAATCAAAAGAAAGCACGCTAAGAGACACTATTGAAGAGTTGATTGAAGAGGATGAGGGATCGGAAACACAGTCAATAGCGGAAGACGAAAGGGAAATGCTTGGCAATGTGTTAAATTTACGTGATGTGCAAGTCCAAGATATAATGGTTCCTAGAGTTGAAATAGAAGCTATTCCTGTTACCGCTCATATAGAAGAGCTGATGTCTAAGTTTGTTGAAACTCAAAAATCCTCGATAATTGTGTATCAAGGAAATATAGATAATTTACTTGGCGTTGTGTATCTTAAGGATGTCGCGAATTGGTTTAAAATGAACAAACCGTTTAATTTGAGTATTTTTGTGAAAGAAATACTTTTTGTTCCCCCGACAATGCGAAGTTTAGATTTACTTTTGAAAATGCGAGAGACAGGAATAAAGTTAGCGATAGTGGTGGATGAATATGGCGGGGTAGACGGTTTAGTTTCCTTCAGAGATATTATCGAGGAAATTATTGGAGATATACAGGATGCTACTGAAATTAAAAATCAAAAGAAAAAGATAGTGAAAAGTTCGGATGGATCTGTTGTAGCTGATGGTAAATCTACGTTTGAAGAAATACAAAAGTTTGGAAATTTAAAAATAAAGCCGGAAGACGATTCAATGGATACCATAGGCGGATTGATATCTTCAATTATCGGCAGAGTACCAGTAAGGGGAGAACTTGTAACTAGTGAAGATGGACATTTAGAATTCGAGATTTTAGACGCGGATCCACGCAGAATAAAAAGTGTAAGAATTAGAAAAAAAGGGTAAAGTGATGGTTCATTTAATCGATGTTTCTGGATTCATATATCGCGCGTTTTATGGATTACCAAGATTAATATATAGAGAACAAGAAGTCGGGGCACTATATGGTTTTTGTTCTGCTATGCAAAAAATTACTGCGATGTTTCCTAATTCGATGTTTATAGCTGCCTTAGATTGTGGAAAGAAAACTTTTAGAAATGAAATATATAATGAATATAAGGCAACCAGACGAGCTATGCCCGATGAATTAGTTGCGCAAATTCCTATTATAAAAGAGGCTTGTGATAAATTTGGATTTTTTATGGCTGAAATCCCGGGCTTTGAGGCAGATGATATCATCGCTACATACGCAAAAAAGATACCTGACCAGCATATTAATATCATTTCATCTGATAAAGATTTAATGCAGTTGATGAATGACAGAATTACAATATACGACCCTATGAAACGAAAATATGTGACAAATGAAGATGTGATAAAAAAATTTGGCGTAACGCCCGATAAGATTTTAGATGTTTTGTCCCTTATGGGGGATGCTTCTGATAATGTGCCAGGAATTCCAGGTATCGGAGCTAAAACAGCATCGGCGTTAATCAATGAATATGGTTCCTTGGATAATTTGCTCAAGAATATAGATAGCGTGCCGAAATCAAGGCGAAATGATATTTTAAAATCAGAAATTGATAAAGCGATACTCTCTCGAAATTTGATACGGTTGCAA
This sequence comes from uncultured Pseudomonadota bacterium, assembly GCA_902798535.1. GTDB lineage: Bacteria > Pseudomonadota > Alphaproteobacteria > RUG11792 > RUG11792 > RUG11420. The sequence goes on along the minus strand of CADBWU010000012.1, from coordinate 7,073 downwards.
GATAACTTGGATCTTGAATATAAATTCCAAATTTCAAAGCCAAAAGGATTAAATGAATTTCTGCTATGCCATGGTTTCAAAAGTTTAATAAAAAGTGCAGTAAATCAAAAGCAGTTTTTCAACATTGCTGACAATTTGGATCAAGTTGATAATACTCCTTAAGTATGTTTAATTATACAATACTCGTGTAGTTCGGTTACCAATGGAATTGTTTGCTGGTATGGCACTATAAATGTCATTGAATGCTCATGAATAAGTGTCTGTTTTATTTCATACTTATCGTAAACCCCATGTTCTGAAAGAGTTTTGCGCACAAAATCCGGCACTCTGCAAACCACAGTTACTGCTCCAATGTCGTTATCAATTTTCGCATTTACTCCGCTGGCTGAGATAATGGTCTGCGTTTCTGTCTGTAGAGTTTTAGGCATGAGAATTATTTCATCATAATCTCGCATCATCAAATTAAATGGCTGTAACAATTTTTTTAAATTATCCGGAGCAAAATAAATAGCAAAGCAATCTAGGCTGTGGGCAATTCCAATAACTTGAGTGCTTGAAGCGTATTTTGTGTAATCAATTATTTGAGTTCCCTTACCTTCTGCAAAACTTGATAAAACTCTGAGCCTTACGCCATAGTCTTTTGCAATTTGTGTTGATTTTGTTTGAAGAACTTTTGCCCCCCAAGAAGCCAGTTCAATCATATCATCGTAAGAAACTTCTTCTAGTTTTCGCGCGTTTAGAACTACTCTAGGATCGGCCGTATAAACCCCGTCTACATCTGTATATATCCAACATTCATCCGCATTGATTGCTCTTGCAACCGCGCATGCTGTAGCATCCGAGCCACCGCGCCCTATGGTATAAATATCGCTATTTTCGGATATTCCTTGAAATCCAGTAATAACTGGGATTATGCCTTTATCCAGCAATTTAAATATTTTTTCGGGTGAAACTTTTGTTATTCCTGCATCAGAGTAATCCCCTTGAACATATATTGGAATTTGCCAGGAAGTCATTGATTGTGCAGAAATATGTGCAGAATTCAGTGCCATAGCCAAAAGTCCAGCAGCTACCTGTTCACCTGTGCTAATAACAGCATCATACTCTCGATTTATTGGCAACGCAGAAAAAAACCTAGTCAAGTCTATAAGTTGGTTTGTGACCCCCTGCATCGCAGATGTTACCACTACAACTTTATGTTTTTCCCGTATAAAACCTGCAATAATCTCTACAATATGTTTTATACGTGTTGTAGTGGCAACAGAAGAACCACCAAATTTCAGAACATATAAACTCATTACCCTTTGTAGTCTATCCAACCGATATGCCCATCTGATCTTTTGTATACAACATTAATCCTTCCACTATCTGCATTTTTGAACATAACGACTGGCATTTCTGTTAAATCAAGTTTCATTACAGCTTCACTAACACTGAGAGGAAGAATAGAGCTTTCTTGCTCTGCGATGACCAAATGTTCCTCATCCTCGTCATTAGAAGATGGTTTGCGTTCAATAATATAGCGCATTGCATCTGTTGCGGCATTCCATTCAGCGCGATGCCTCTTGTCCTTTATCCGATTTTTATGTTTTTTTATTCGCTCTTCTAGTCGTTCTAGAGCTATATCAACAGCTCTATACGGATCATCAGACGATCCATTTGTCTTGATTACAAAGCCTTTTGCCAAATGAAGACAAATTTCAACTTCGAATATTCGGCTATCCTTACTTACCGTAATTCTGGATATTATATCTTCATCAAGATATTTGTCCGCTAAATTACTTGTCTTGGTTGAGGTATACTCTCTCAAACTATTCCCGAGTTCTATGCCTCTTCCTGAAATATTAATTTCCATGACTTATCACCTCAAAATTCGCATTACTCTACTTTTCTATTTTACCAAGTTTGCTTTTAAAAAATCCTACATATTTTGATTGGCAGATAGGAATCCCCCTGCTATTCTGGTTTAGAGTTACCACCGACGGCAAATTTATCTATAAGTTTTTCAAGATTGACTGCAGATCTTGTAATTTCGATTTCCTCGTTTGGCTTCAATTTTTCGCTAGAAAATCCGGTAGATATCGCAATAAATTTGTTTCCCATCAAACCATCAGTGGTCACAGATACCGAACTGTCTGATGGGATCCTAATCCCATCCCGGATTAGCAATTCAACCTTAGCTTGATAATTGTCATCTAATTTAAGACTTTTTACTATCCCAACTTTAATTCCGTTCAATTTAACATCGGAGCCATTAGTTAAGCCACTTACATCGTCAAACCTAGCCGTTAAAACGTATCCCTCTTTTATTTTTTCCCCGCTCGTCGTATACGCGAAATAAACAAAAAACACGGCGATAATTAGGACAACTGCTCCAATTACAGATTCTAAAACATTTCCTTTCATATTTTATCCAAATCTCATCCAGTACCCCACACTATTATTTTATCACAAATAATCTACTTAGCTCAGATTTCGTTTATCCCCCTAAACCAAAGGGATTTGATTGAATAAGTTAACAGTTGTGCTTTTTCATAGGAGGTATTTTTTTTCACAGCACTTCATGATCTAGGGAATCAATCAAATCCCACTCATATTATGCATCATAATTTTTTGAAGTGCAATAGGAAAATTTCTAAAATTTATAAAAAATTTTATCTAATTGGCATATTTGGACATAGCCTTGTAATTTTGTTGCGCCTTTTCAACGCTTTTCGATGATGTTTCAGATTTTTGGGAGGAAAATCGGAGTGGTGCCCTCGGAGAGACTCGAACTCTCATGTCCAGATGAACGGCAGATTTTGAGTCTGCTGCGTCTACCAATTCCGCCACAAGGGCACCATGTGATTATATTAAAGAGTACTGGCTGGGGTACCTGGATTCGAACCAGGGAAATGACGGTACCAAAAACCGTTGCCTTACCGCTTGGCTATACCCCATCAGCAATTTAATTGTATATCGTTTTGTACGCCACTATCAAGAAAAAATTTTCATATATGGATACATCAAAATTGTTGCGTTCCAGTTCTGGAATCTACGTTTTACTCAAGAGTTATGATAGCATCTGAATATCATTGCCTAATCGTTATTTTTTGTATGAAATTCAAGTTAAATGATAATCGCTTTTATCGATGCTATCTGGGCATGTTGCCGTATGTCAAACCATACGCTTTGAGAGCTACTCTTGCCGTGACTTTATGTGTACCAATAGGAGCATTGGATGCTGTAATTGCTATGTCTTTAAAGCCGTATACAGATCGAATTATGATCGAAAAATCCGCTCAGGATATTTGGTATATTCCTATCGCAATACTGTTGTTTGCCATTACTCAAGGGGTGTTAATTTACCTTGCGACATATCTAAATGCCTGGGTTGGAGAAAAGATGACCAGAGATTTAAAGTTTAAACTTTATGGCAAACTGATATCATCAGATGCAACCTTTTTTGACACAACACATTCAGGAGAGATCATTTTCAATTTCAATGATCAAGTAGATATGGCAAGTTCTCAACTGCTGACAAAAGTAAAATTGCTCGTATCTAGGATATTCTCTTCGGTTGCCCTCATTGGAGTTCTTATATATAACTCTTGGAAACTATCAATTATTGCACTAGTAGTAATGAGTTGCGCCTTTGTTCCTATGGCAAAAATTCGAAAAAAAATTCATTGGACTCTAAAAAAAGTAGTCGAAGGTAGTGCAGTTTTGGTTACTGAATATAATGAAAGTTACTCAGGAAACAAAACGATTTCCGCATATAATCTTTACAAGCATCAAAGATCCAAATTTTGGAACGTGCTTTGCCAAGTGACTAAGGGGCGCATAAAGTTATCTCAAAAAACAGCTTGGCTGTCTCCAATCATGCACGTTATCATAGCTGTTGGAATCGGACTCTCAATAGCGTATGGAAGTTATCTGATTGTTTCTGAACAAATTACAAGTGGCAATTTTGTTTCATTTTTGACAGCTTTGATTATGCTATACAATCCGGTAAAAAATTTTGGTAACAATGTTAAGGATTTTCAGCTTTCACTTTTTGCTATTGAGCAAGTTTTGGAAAAACTGAAACTTGAACCAAGCATAAAAGATAGAAAAAATGCCATAATATTACGGGAATTCACATCAGAAATACAATTTGAAAACGTTGATTTTTCATATGATAACGGAAAGAAAGTTTTGCAATCGCTAAACTTAACCATAAAAAAAGGCGAAACACTAGCTCTCGTCGGAAATTCTGGTGGAGGGAAATCTACAATAGCTAATTTGCTACCCCGATTTTATGAAGTATGTCGGGGGGCTATCAAGGTGAATGGCATTGATATCAGGGATTACTCTCTAGAAAGTCTGCGTTCAAACATTGCAATAGTGTTCCAGGATAATTTTCTATTCACTGGTACAATTAAGGATAACATAATAGTAGGTAACCAAAACGCATCAGATGAAGAGGTTAAAAATGCAGTAGAAATGGCATATTTAGATGATCTTGTTAATTTGCCAGACGGATTGGATACACAAATTGGTGAACGTGGAGCACTTATTTCAGGAGGACAAAAACAACGAATTGCGATTGCTCGTGCATTTCTCAAAAATGCCCCAATATTGATTTTAGATGAAGCTACATCGGCACTTGACAACAAATCGGAATCAATTGTGCAAAAGGCAATAGAAAACTTGATGAAAGACAAAACGGTATTGGTCATAGCTCATCGTCTGTCAACTGTCCGACATGCAGATAAAATAGTGGTAATTGAATCAGGTCAACTAGTCGAAATTGGCAATCATGATGAGCTCATGTTGATTCCACAAGGCAGATATAAGGCTCTTTACGATACACAATTTGCGAAAAAGCCGTAAGAATTATCCTGAATAAATAATTAAAAAACGCATATGGCTACCCCTATTAGAATGCGATATATCATCAGAAAAAGGAAGCCTTTCCGTTCCATGAGCCGTACGCAAGGCAAAATAACTATTAATCCTATCAAGGCTGTTAATATAATTCCAGATATAATATCGCTTGGGCACTGCAGGCATTTTGAATTTTTATAACAACTCAAAATTTCCAAAACCAGTGAACCGCAAATGCTCGGTATAGCTAGCATCAATGAAAAATCAATTGCTTTTCGTCTAGATAGCCCAACCATACGCGACGAAGTAATACAAATTCCAAGGCGACTGATCCCGGGGAAAATAGCTATTGCTTGACAACAGCCGATGAAAAATGCCTTTACAAAAGAAACGCCATTTCTATCGACTTTTGATACGTAAGAAAATTTGTCAAATGTGTACAGCAGTATGCCGAAAACTATACTTAGAATACCCATTACCTTTGGAGAATCAAATTCTTTAACAAAATCATGTGAAAAATACCCCAAAACAACAACCGGTATCGTCCCCAGCACCAGAGGCATAAAATATGTTTCTCTAGCTCCCTTTTTCCCGAGTAATCCTCTAAAAATGTCACAAATTTCTCGATAAAAATATACAAGTAAAGTAATGAGGCTTCCCGCATGTAGAGCAACTTTAAGAGCAAATGAAAAATTATTTATATGAAGTAATTTTGAAAAAAAATGCAAATTTACAGATGAACTAACAGGTAATATTTCAGAAACGCCCTGAATTATACTTAGACTAATTATATCCAAATTCATATTATACCAGTACACAAAATTAAAAAAAAATAAACTCTGCGTTAATTATAACATCTATGTACAAGTATTAGGTAATTTTGATATAGCTCCCCCGCCTGTCAAGGTATGCATACGCTCAGCGACCTTCGGTTGCTGACCTTGACAGGCGGAATACTCTTCGGCTGAAAATAATTTGCTTAGCCATAAAAAATATGTTAGAATATTTATAGAAGGGCATTGATACCCGTGATTTATTTTGAGGTGTATAGAAATGTTTAAAAAGAAGTGTTTGTTCGGGGGGGGGGGGGGGGGCTAGGCTTAGGTAGCTCTATAGCTATATTTGCTTCCATTTCGAGCGATGTTATAGCTATGGAAGCTGTTAAAGCTAAAAATAATATACATGATTTCAGAAACGAATTAAATCAGATAGCTTGGAGCAGAGCATGTAGTTTTAGTGAGTACTGGACTAAATCCGAAAAAATATCAGATACGCAATGGATCCTAGATGACAAGTATAAGGATTCTAGGACAAATTTGCAAATAAGACTTCTGAAGAGATTATAACCTTTAAAGATACTGATCCTAAAACTTATAAACAAAGAAACTGGAATGCAGTTATTTTGTATAACTATGTCCATGAAATGATTAATAACAAAAAAATTAATGATATTAATGTTAATGAATATACCAATGAGACATTTTATGTAGAGGACGTATTGAAAAATAAATTAGAAAAGCTAAAGGAACACTACAAAGCAGAGTGTAGCGAAAAGTGTATCAAAAGGCTGGCGAAAGCTGTTGAACATATTCAAAAGTATGTGGAGACTCTGGCTTTATATGAGAGTTTGTATGATTTTAGAACTAGCAAATGGAAGTATGATTATGATAAAGCCGCACAGAAAGATCCTTCGAATCTAGCTCCAAATTTGGTAGACGAGAGTTTAAAAACACAATGGATGTTCTCACCAAGTTTCCAATATGAAGGTGGTAAGTTGTATATTTCTGAATTAAAAGTACAGCAGGGATCTAGAAAAAAAGGCGAAGATAATCGTTACATTTGGATTTATGATAGGCCCTATTATGTTCAAACTGTCGATAACCTCAAAAATGGCACAGGCAAATGGCTAATGAAGAGGCTAGAAGGGTTAGTTGACGAGCCTAGTGAAGACTTATGGAATAAGTGGCATCCAAAAAAGAAATGAATAGAACGACGATGACTGCAACATACAACCTACCAGCTAGAAGCCGGTAGGTTTATGTCACACCTGAAAAACGGATAAAAACAAAAACAGCAGAACGCAGAGATTATGAATGCAGTGTTTTTATGATGCAATTCTGTTACATTTATTTTTCCGGATAAGGCAACTAAATATCCTTCTATTCATAGATGCTATTCCAGGAGCTCGCCTAGCAGTTTCAGGCTTTTATATATTGCCAGATTTT
>CADBWU010000011.1 GCA_902798535.1 uncultured Pseudomonadota bacterium | reverse complement strand
AAACAGCGGTATAGATGTAAAACATTGAGGCAGAAACGGAAGGTGGAGTAAGGTACGCCGATGAAGAAAGGACGTTGTATATGGAAGGATGTGGATTTCGAAGAGTTGCAAGAATTATGAGTAAAATTTATAGGTATCAGACCGTCATAAACCGGATAAAGAAGGCTGGTCTTAAGGTTTTAAAAGAAATGTCAAAAGTAAAGATGACTGAACTGCATATGTATATCAAAACGGGCGAAGAACACGAATTTGGACGTTGGTAGATAAGAAAAAGATTGAAGTAGCCCTGGGAAAAGCCTCAGTTTTAAGGAAATTAATCGATAAAATAATCTAAAAATTGCCTGTACTGATGGGAATTTTTCATATGAAGAAGAGCCAGGCATGAATGCCGAGATCAAACACGTCATCAGCAAATCTGAGACTTGCTTGGTCGAAAATAAAAATTCAATAATACGAGGGCGATAGGCACGATTTCACAGAAAAACAAGTTGTTACTCAAACGCGCCCGATATGGTATCTGCCTCTCTGCTTTTGTTATTTTTGGTCAGGAATGCCTGCATTTGATAATTTTTTTGCAACATTAACGATTATTTTACAAATTTTGTCAGAAGCTAAGTTTGTACGGAATTATCGTAAGCAGGAGAGAGATGGCAGAAATCAAAAATATTCTTTCGTGCATTAACAAGTTTCGCCTGAGCAATATATGTACCGTTACGTCAAGACAAAATGGATTTTTACGAGTAATCATTGCTGAAAATGGTTTGCATTTGTGTCATATAGATAGTGGGCAGATTAAAAAGAAAATCGAAAGTGAAATTGCGAAAAAACAAGCAATTTTCGAATACCTACGCAAATTTCCACTACTGCCTCTGGACATCATTATTTCGAGTAACACAATGTCATGTCGTTCTATATCTTTGAATAATTTGCATCAAAAAGATATGGAAATGTTGGCTAGAAATATTTTAAATGGAAAGAACGGGTTAATAAATTTAGTTTGTTATGAGAAGAAGTTTTCATATAGAACGGGGACATCAACATTATGCAACATGAAGTTATCGCCCACCTTAGCAAAAATCTTACAGGAATTACTCAATATCGGTAATCCCATACGGACAACAATTACTAGTCCTCTTTGGATTGTCAAAAGCTATTTTCAGACGTACCCGATTGAGATAGACAAATTTGCTGCACATATTTTTGCTGTAAATTCAAGTTTGAATAAGGAAATAATAGTTCTTCACAATAAGCAATATGTCTTTTATAAAAAAAGCACTACACAAAGTCTAAATGAAAAAGTGGAGATAGATGAGGCACTTAAATTTCTCAATCAGACCTTTAATATAGAGCTTAACAATGTCGCTATTTATAAATTTGATGATACTACGCTTGACACATTCACCAAAAGTTTGAATGCAGATATGCGCCTGATTTCTCAGTCAGAAAACTATTCTGCCATGAAGAAGGCGGTAAATTTAAATTTTGTTGCAAAATCTGTTTGTTTTTGCTTTTGTTTGTTCCTTATTATAAATAGTATTTCCAATGTCGTGGAAATTTTTGATTATGGCAACCGGATAAATAAGATAAAAAAGATGACTGATTTGCTTGGTTCAGATGTGATGAAAGAGCTTACATTATGGAAAAAGTTAAATGATTATATATTTTTTAAACCGTTAAATATCAAAACAAAATTAACAGAAAAATTTAAAACAACTCATAAAAAAATTCAAAATATCTCGATAAAAGTAGATAAAAAGACAAAACAGCCAATTTTTAGCGCAATATATGAGAATGACTAAAATAGCATTATTTATAGGGAGAAATAAAATTTACGCGTTGTCAATTTTGTCAATGCTTATAGTGTCAGTGTTCGCGTCTCTATATAAGAGTAAAGAATTTGCAAAGTTTGAACAACTTGAAATGGAGATGAGTCCGATTATGAGCATAGCAACGAATAATGAAAAATTGAGTTTTATAAAAAATCATAAATTTAGTGGTCAAAATGCCAACATTAAGACATTTATGCATACAGTTGCGAAAAAAACTTATGCTAAAATTTCTTTAATTGAAAAAATTTCAAAGAAAAAGATTGACAAAATAAATGTTACCAAGTTTAAAATAACTGGTTTATTTTGGCATGATATGTTTATATTTGAATTCCTTGATAAAATTCAAAGTTTTGCCCCGGGGTTTTTAAATATAGATAATGTTGAAATAGATAAAATAACTAAAAAAATAGGGCAAAAACCGATATTAAAAGTGGAGTTGATATGCGACGTATTTCAAAAATTATAATAGCAATTAACGCAATGAGTAATGTCGCTTTTTGCGAAACACAGGAATCATTTTTTATGAGTGATTCTGATTCTAAAAAAGCTATTTTACTAGCAAAACAATACGGAAAATCTGATTCAAGTGAAGATACAAATTTTAAATTATCTGGTATATTTTTTATTGATGAAACGAATTGGACGATTTGGATAAACGGAGCCCCATATTCGGAAGCTGGACAACATGGTAATTTCTCTATAGATGAAGTTTCAGAGAATGAAGTTATTATTACAACGTCCTCTGGTGAAACTTTCGCATTATCGGTAGAATAGACATCCCACATCTATTTGATACTTTATATCGTTTCCATTATGTAAACTTCTTCTGTGCCATACCTCTCATTATACTGAAGTGTTTGCCTAAAGAAGAGGGGTTACCTATCGCACGGAATGGAAATAAATGTAACAGAATTGCATCATAAGAATACTGCATTCATAATCTCTGCGTTCTGCAGTGTTACCCCCTCTTTTAATCTGGTTTTCAGTCGTGACACAGCCCTACCGGCGGAAAACCGGTAGGTTATCTATTCCGATAATCAGTTAGGAAGTTGTGCTACTTTACATTGTTTTTATAGTATATCGATTTGCAAAACTACTTCACTCCACAGTTACGGATTTTGCAAGATTTCGTGGTTTATCAACGTCGTGTCCTTTAGCCTTTGCTGTGTAATATGCTAACAAGTGTATGAAAGTTGTTAGAGAAAATGGCAAATATAACGGATTATTCTCCGGCAAAAACACGCATTCCACATTTTCATTTTTGTCTATTCCATGCAGAAAGTTTTTAGCATCATTTGTTGTTATCAGCAGAATTTTGCCGTTTCGTGCCAGTATTTCCCGGGCATTGGAAATTGTCTTATCGAAATATTTATCATATGGAGCCAATGCCATCGTATAGATATTTTCATCAATGATTGCTATCGGCCCATGCTTTATTTCTCCTGCTGGATATCCCTCTGCACTTATGTATGACAGTTCCTTTATTTTTAATGCGCCCTCGAGCGCTATCGGGTAATTTACTCCTCGTCCGATATAAAACAAACTACGACAGTCCTTTATTTTGTTAGCTAATTTTGCTATGTCATGATCGCCATTTAGGATAGCATTTATCGATCTTTCTATTGCTTCAATATCTATGTTCCGACAGCACAGCATCAGTAAAGACAACATCTGAGCGACAAAAGCTTTCGTTGATGCGACACCAATTTCCACACCAGCTTCAGTCTTTATGGTAAAATCGGCTTCTCTTGCGATTGAAGAAGTGTCAACATTAACAAGAGCCAGCGTCTTTATTCCTGCTTCTTTTACAAGTCTCATAGCACATAAAGTGTCTATTGTTTCTCCGGATTGACTGATAAAAATATATAAAGAGTTTTTAGTCAATACCGGGTTTCTATAGCGGAATTCAGATGCTATTTCGACATCTACATGAATTTTTGCTATAGCCTCTATCCAATATTTAGCAACAATCCCAGCGTAATAGGAAGTGCCACAGGCAATTATGGAAATGTTATTGAATTTGGAAATATCTATGTTGTAATTAAATCTCTCGTAGGTTTTTCTTGCGACAGTAGCTTCCTCAAAAATTTCCTTCAGCATAAACGACTCATAACCATTTTTGCTTACATCATTCAGAGACACCTTATTTGGCACTATTTCACGTCTAATTTTTTGTCCATTTGATTCAAAAATTTCGTACAAAATTTGATCTTCTTTTTTCACAACTACGATATCACCTTCTTCTAGGTAAGCTAGCTCATTTGCCAATGTTGATAATGCAACAGCATCCGAAGCTATATACCCGCTTTGTTTGTCTGGACTAATGCCGACAGCCATTGGTGAGCCTTTTTTCGCTCCCAATAAAATATGGGGTTCTTTTTCGTAAATTGCAGTTATAGCAAATGTTCCTACCAGTTCATTAACAGACTGTTTGAAGGCTTCGAAAAAAGTTTTACCGGATTTTATATGACTTGCGATTAGTTTTGCAATCACTTCAGTATCCGTCTCACTTTCAAAGACATATCCTTCATTAACAAGTCCTTTTTTCAGTTCTTGATAGTTTTCAATAATACCATTGTGAACTATAGCAACACCATCAGCAGTATGAGGATGAGCATTAAATTCGGTTACTGTGCCATGAGTAGCCCATCTAGTGTGTCCTATCCCTATGTGAGATTTTATCTGTTGCCTTTCTACAGTTTCCTTTAAAAGTTGCACTTTTCCAACGGTTCGTATGCGCTGTAATGACGAATTGTTATCCAAATAAGCAATTCCAGCAGAATCGTATCCCCGATACTCAAGGCGTTCCAAAGCTGAAATAAGATTATTTGAAATATTATCGTTATAACTTAACGCAGCAATTATTCCACACATAATTACAAATTTTTCTAAGCCTTTTCAAAATTATCACATAAATTTTTGACAATTCGATATTACAAATTATTACATGTGCAACTTCGCTAATTTAGTAATATCTGCTACCAACACATTGATTATTTCTATCCGCTTCTCCCGTGATTTATGTCCTCGTTTGATCGATATTTGTGATTTCGGAACAGCAAATATTTCAGATAGAAATCTTATTAATGCGACATTCGCCCTGTTTTCTGTTGGTCGCTCATGTATTGCAATTTTGACTGCTTTCCCATGCATAGTATTGACGACCCCGATCATTTTTTCTTCCTTAGCTCCAGGCACAAGGTGTACGGAAAATTCTATTCCTGATTTTGTTGTGCGAAAAATGTCACAGATCATTTCGTAGCACTTTCTTCACTTTTACGGCTAAATCCCGCAATGTGAATGGTTTTTGCAAAAAATGTATATCGGCGTTTTTGCTCACGTCCTGCCTAAATGTTTCCTCCGTATAGCCAGATATAAAGATCGTCTTTAAGTTAGGAAATTTCTCTTTCAATAGCTTATTTAATGTTGGCCCATCCATTTTGGGCATAACAACGTCAGTAACTAACAAATCGAAATTTTCCTTTGCTGCTATTTGCAACGCTTCTTCTCCGCTTGATGCTTCAAGGATTTTATATCCCTTTTCACGCAAAGCTCTTGCAGAGAATAGTCTGACCGGCTCTTCATCCTCAACCAGCAATATCGTCTCTTTGCCACTTAGATCTTTCAATTCTTCATCCCTATATGATTTTTCTGCCAGCTCTTTTCCTTTATAGCGGGGAATATACACCTCAAAGCTCGTGCCTTCATTTATAGCTGATTGTACACTTATAAAACCACCATTTTGATTTATGATGCCGTAAACTGTCGCTAATCCTAACCCTGTTCCAGTTCCAACTTTTTTGCGTATACTTTCATCTTTTTTGGAGAAGAATGGATCAAAAATATTATTGATATCTTCTATTGGTATTCCGCATCCATTATCGCTTACTTCAATTACGACATAATCTCCGGCTGGAGCTATATCATTTACGCACACAAATTCTTTCTCAGCATAAAAATTCCGTGTTGTTATTTTAATTCTTCCGTTTTCTTTAATTGCATCCCTAGCATTGACAACTAGATTTATGATCATTTGTTCGAATTGATTGTCATCAATTCTTACTTGCCAAATTTCGCGCCCATGGACTATTTCCAGTTCTATATCGGCTCCAATCAATCTCCTCAACAATGATGAAATTCCGACCAGAATGTCGGTTATCGATACAATGTTGGGCTTCAATGTCTGTTGCTTAGAAAATGCTAATAGCTGTTTTACTAAAATAGCGGCTCTATTTGCATTCTGTTTTATTTGGAGCACATCTCCATACGACGGATCAGATGGAGTGTACCGTTGGAGCAAGAGATCACAAAATCCAATCATTGCTGTTAAAAGATTGTTAAAGTCATGAGCAATCCCACTGGCTAATTGCCCAATAGCCTGCATCTTTTGAGATTGCATAAACTGCTGTTCCAAAACCTTTTGTGCTGAAATGTTGATGAACTGCACAAGTAAGTGTGAACCAATTCGGCTTATGTATGACATTGCCACCTCGTTCCTTGTGGTAAATTTTACCTCTAGTTTTTGTGGAAGTGTATTTGGTTCGTGAGTCGCCTGTAAATGCTCAAAGAAATCATGATCAAACTCTATTAGTTCGCAGATATTATCACCGACTTGTATGGTTTTGTCGCGTTCCATGATGATTTTGTCTTGCATGAGAGACGCAAAGGCAAGATTGAACTCGACGATCTTTCCTGACATTGTTGTTATAACCGAAGGAATGGAAGTAGATGCAAAAACATTCCTACTTATCTCCCCTTCTTTGTAGTTCATATTGACAAATTCATTTGATTTATATAGTGTCCACACAGGTATTGCATTATCGGCAATTAGTGGTGATTTAGTCACGACTGCCTGAAATGGTCGAGAAAAATGTGGTTTCACTATCACGTTTAGTTGTTTTTGCGCAGAAATATCACTATTAAAATTTTCTATGAATTCGCCGATATTTATGCCTGATATCTTTTCTTTTTGTACATTAACCATATTTGCGAAAGTTGTATTTGCCCCAATAAGCTCGCCAGCATTATTTATGTAAAATATTCCAAATGGGAAATGATCTACGAAATTTTCAAGCTTGTTGTAATTCTGTAATACCTTCTCTGCTTCAGAGAATTGTTTAGATATATCGCTAATTGTTACAACTGAGATTTTTTCTCCAACCAAGGCATTCTGAGCTTCCATCACATTTATTGTTGCGAGCCATTTCTTGAATTGATTGTGCAAACCTGAACCAGAACCGGAAATGGTCGTATTACATGGCATATTAGCTTCAAGAAAGTTTCGAAAATTCTGATAATTTGGAGATGCTGTGACGCGAGTAGAAAGATTTTGAAAAAACTCCTCCTTGTTTTCATACAATTGCGGATGGGTGGTGTATATGATCTCATCATCTTTATCGAAAGCCACTATCTCATGGTTCCTGGAAAGAATTTTTGAAACATCACGTATAACATTGAGAAAATATTCAGCTGAACGCAGATTTTTCTTTGCCTTGATGTACATTCCAAAAATTGATATTGAGACCGCGACTGAAACAACACACCAAAACATAGCATTAGGCAAAAAAACGCTAACGAACAATTTCCATAGAGTTTTCAAAATTTCCAGCAAAGTGAGCCTCCAACCAGATTACAGGAGATACTTTTATTCTATCAAAAATTTATCAAGCAACGCACAAATGTTGTGTGCGGATTACGAAGATTACGCATTCAGTAAGCGAGCATGTGCAGAAGATCATTGTTTACCACTGTGCGCTTTTGTTTGCCTCGTCCTTTCGAGTTGATAAAGAATATTAGAGAGATTCACCCTAGCAATGCAATTAATTCATCGATAGAGCACTTGAACGCTGACCTTGACGGGAGTAAGAAGTATATTTCAGATGAAACATTACTAATTTTGTTTAGGTAGAATGGAATTTATTCTTCATAAATGCGCTTTCATCCAGGTTTGGTACTGCGGTATTTTCAGATTTTCTTCAAGAACAACGCTCGCAAATCTAGCGTGCGTTGTTTAGCAGAGAAGCTGAAATCAGCTTATGATCTGGACTCATATTCCCAGTGATTATATCGACGTAATTGGCGGGGGCAAATTCTTGTATCATTACAGCACAATACTCTGTATCTACACCTTGTACATAATACTATGTGCATTTCTTTTGTATGCCATACCTCACATCATACCGAAGTGTTCGCATAAAGGCGAGGTGTTTCACCCATCCAACGGAATAAAAATGAAAAAATAGAAGAAGAACAAAAAAAACAACTAACTAACATAAGAACCATCAGCTTCTAGCTTGCAGTTCATCTGCTTGCGATTCCACACAAAAAAATGTGTAACGTTGTATATTACACATTTTTATCCAAATTGTCGTTGTATTATGCTTTTTTTAGCATAATGGATGACTTATATTCAGCATGCTGGTTTTTCTGGCATGGCGTTGCAATTCTCGAACATTTCCTGTTTATATTGCACATTCTTGAGATTGAAGTCTCCAAGATTTTCGTTTTTCAGGTTATAGCAATTTTTAAACATCCATGATGTACATAACAAACTTGTCGGTTCAAAACGTTTCAAATCTAACGATTGAATATTCTCGCAAGAAATAAACATACCTCCCATAAATTCGACATTCTTGGTATCAAAGCTCGATAAATCAATTTTCTTTAAGTTTTTGCACCCAGCAAACATAAAGCTCATTGAAGATACATTTTCTGTGTTGAAGTTGCTTAAATCTAGTTCATTCAGGCTTTTGCAATTGAAAAATGTATCTGACATTTCCTCTACATTTCTTGTGTCAAAACTTTTCAGATTGATTTTTAGCAATTTTTCACATCCCATGAACATCCGGTATAAACTGTGTAATTGTCTTGTGTCAAACTTGTCAATATGTAGAGTTGTCATGTTTTCACATCCTTGGAACATTTTTCTCATATCTCTGACATTGCGAGTATCAAAATGATTTAAGTTTAGGGACTCTAGTTGCTTACAGTCTCTATACATTTCTCGCATATTTTCGACACTGCGAGTATTCCAATTCGATAAGTTGATGGCTCTTAAGTTTGAACATTGCTCAAACATACTTTGCATATCGATTACATTATCTGTTCTGAAGTTGCTCAAATCCAACGTGTTCAATCTGCTACATCCATAGAACATTCCGCCCATGTATCTGACATTTTGCATATCTATTTGGCCAAAATCAATTTGTTTAAGTGATTTAGCAAAATAAAACAGACCAGCAGAATCTCTTGGCATTTTGACACCATCTTCAAGCAAAAGGTTTACATCCAATCCATCCGCTTTAAACCACGCAAAAGCGTTGTGTCCTAAACTAACTTCTTTTCCATTGATACGCCCAGGTATTACCAGATTTGCCTCTTCATTATTATATTTTCTGTTTTCGAGACTTATCCAATTGATATTGTATCCATTTTTGCTTTCAGTTACATCAAACTTGAAATAATTGTTGGCATCCTTATACTTTTCATCGAATGTTATCGTTGTCGCATTCGCCACACATATGCACGGAAGTGCAACACTCATTAGCTTTTCTATACAGTTCATCAGAACCTCCTCTTTATAATCAATCCCAAATACATCTTCAGTATATCATATGTACAACATCTGTCAAGAAAAAATTATTAGATGCTGTCACCCAAGATTTACAAAAGAAATATTTCTTTGCAAGTAGCATATAAAGCGATAAATAGTGACATTGTATATAAGAGATACAAGCTGCGTTGTGTTTGGATTATGATATTTTTTGCAAAGGCGCAGCAAATTGAAATTTAGGAGAAATACAGAGAAAAATATAGGATATACGTGCATGAATGGGTTCTTTAGATCAAGAAATAGCGGGTTCAAAAGGAAATAAAATAGGAAAGAGTGCGTGATGATGCATACGTGATGGGAATGCTATTCAACCTTCGTTTCTGTCGAGAAATTACACCACACATAAAAAGACCGAAGAGCTGGATAGATAGTGTTTTAAAGTTAAATATTTAAAACAGACTGAGGATACGATGGCAGAATTGCAGTGGAATTTTTAATTATCACAAAAATGCCAAAGAATTATAGTAAAGAATTTTCCCAAAATGCTCTCAGTCGAGAATTTTTTTATAGTTAAAAAAACACCTGGATGACGATGTTTGCCCCCCCCCTCTCTATTCATGGCATATTTCTTTTGGAAGAAAAATCGTTGTCAAAGTTCCACAAACGATTAGCAAACAAAGCAATTCTTTCCCCTTTGAATGAGAGATTATTCTGGAAAAGCGTCATAAGCATATGTAGTTTTTACATACATAATATATTTACCCTTATATTTCCATGCTGAATTACATATGTCGCATTTACACATTCTTCATCTGATTCAGCAACAATGAGGAGATTTTTGGATTTAAATACATCAGAAAATCTGGCTATTTGACTGTATAGAAGCTCTTTTGCGGCGTATGGGGGATCAAGGAAGACTAGGGCATTTGAGTATTTTTCGCCAAATGCTAAAAACACACTATTTGGAACTTTCTCGGCAGATTGACATATTATCGCCGAAAATTGCGCGATTTGTAAGGATTGTATGTTTTGTTTTATACAATCTATGGCTTTCTTATTAGAATCAACAAAAACAACATTTTTGCATCCAAAAGATATTGCCTCTATTCCGAGAGAACCCGAGCCTGCAAATAAATCAATAACAAATGTGTTCTCAAAATTAACACAAAATCGATGTATGAGGACATTGAAAAGTGACTGTTTAATGATATCGGATGTAGGTCGTGTTGATGGTATATCTGGCGCTATGATATATCTGCGCTTCAACATCCCACCAATAATTCTGCATTTCTTCACCGCTTTTGCTCTCGAAATATAACCTTAACCGCAACATCTTCCAGACCAAATGAGGATTTTAAATTATTTAAAATATATCTTTCATTGTCAGCGCGCATATTAGCTTTATTCGTGACGAATATCAAAAACGTGGGAGGAATGTTTCCGATTTGTGTAATGTATTTCAGTTTGAAACGAGCAGAACCGCTTTGCATAACAGTACTTTGGTTGATAAATGACAACCAGTCATTTAAATCTGAAGTTTTTATTCTTTTTGCCTGCTTGTCATATGAAGCAATAATCATTTGTAACATTTTGGATATGTTTTCACCATCTAATGCAGAAATGAACAAAAAGGGAACTTCTTTTAGTTGCGCGAAACTGCGAGAAAAATTTCTCTTTAGGAATTCAGGCTTATCATTTTTTTTATAAGGAGTTTTGTCATATTTGTTAAATGCAATGACCAGTGCTTTCCCAGAATTTATTATGTCAGAGGCCAGAGTTAAATCCTGCTTCTCAATTTCTCCAGATATTAAAGTTGTGGCATCTATCACTAAAATAACCGCATCAGCGCGCTTATATGAATTTTTTGAATTTGATACTGAAATTTTTTCTAATGCATCATGGATACGTGATTTTCGACATATGCCAGGGGTATCGATTATTCGAATTCGCCTATTATGAAATTCAAATTCAACAGATGAACTTTCACGCGTAACTCCAGCAAAGTCAGCAACAAGTTGGCGTTCTTCCCCTAATATTTTATTAACCATAGTCGATTTCCCTACATTGGGACGACCAACTATAGCCAACTTGATAACATCCTCAGTTAAGGCTGGAGCATTTTCTTTCATAAATGATTCTGGAATATATTGATTTAGAGCTTCATATAACTCGGATATTCCAATTCCATGTTCTGCTGAGATCTCTACCACGTCGCGGAATCCAAAACTCATCGCATCTATGTATGAGTACTGGGCAGTTTTCTTTTCGCTTTTATTTATAGCTAACACAACATCCTTGCCATTTTCCCGCAGTATCTTGGCTATCTCTTTATCATTTGGAGTTATGCCAGTATCTCCATCTACAACAAACAAAATCAAATCTGACTTTTTTATTATTTCAGACAACTTTTTTTTGATTGCATTTATCAACTGCAGATTATTGTCGCATCCGGTGTAATCATACATTCCAGGAGTGTCAAATATAACAGCTTGTTTCCCGCGAATATCTACTTCATTCTCCTTTATATCTCGAGTTACTCCAGGTCTATCAAAAGTCAAAGCACCTCGAAATCCAGATATCCTGTTAAACAGCGTTGATTTGCCAACATTCGTTCGACCAATTAACGCAATCCTAAATTTATCCGATAGCATAGAGTTCAGCTCTGGAATTTACGGCGATTATCTTGCTATCAACAACGATAGGAGCAACCGTCGTCTCAGTTCCCTCAATGCTTGTTATGCCTTTTACCTTTCCTGCTGAGATATCTAATTTTACAATGTTATTTGTATTGCTGAATACCATTATGTCCCCATTTATCAATAATGCTCCAACAAATTCCGCATTTTCACTATATTGATCCGGTATCAATTTCTTAATTTCTGACACCCACTTTACGGCACCATCTTTCTCAGATAGACAAATCATTGCTCCTGTTGATGTTAAAACAAAGATCCAACCACTATTCACTAAAGGAGTATTTATGGTTCCAATTTCTTTTTCCCAAATTCTAACGCCACTTGATGCATCGAGCATTACCATACCAGATTCAGAAGTGGTTGCTAGAATATTACCGTTTGAAACAACAGGTGACGCCGCTATATGAGCCATAACTGAACCACTATCTGCTAAATTTTCAGAAAAAAGCACTTCATCCCAATTATCGCTTCCAGAGTGCAAGTCATATGATTTTAGATCCCCTGAACTATAAGCGCAGATAATTGAATTACCATATAAAGCAGGGGTAGATGATTTTGACATCACTGTCATCTCGCCCTGTAATTTCTTTATCCACACAATGCTTCCATTTGAAGAATTTAATGCGAATGTCTTTCCATCTATTGAATTTACAATAACTATACCATCAGCATATAAAGGGGCTCCACGTAGCGGATACTTTATGGATTTTCTCCACAAAATCTTTTGTGTGGCTACATTAACCGCCACGACATCCCCAATATTAGTTGAGATATACAGATGAGAATTTTCGGCCGTTATACCGCCAGCGAAGGAAGCATCATCAGGTTGTTTCGCAATGTTTAACGCCCATTTCTTTTCGCCATTCTTTAATGCAATGCAAACTAAGTCACCATAGGAATTCACAACATACGCATATCCATTCAAGGCAATAGGTTCAGAACTTACTTTTAGTCCACCTATCGAGGTTTTCCAAAGCATTTTCGGATTTTGAGCAACTTTATAATTCAATGCCCTGTGTTGCTTATTACCCGCAATATCTTTATATTCCGAAACAATAGTGCTGGGCGTTACAGATATCTTTAGTGCTGAATTAATAATTGCTTTATCGAATTTCATGCTTTCCGTGATTCCGTCAACAGACTCCCGCTTGCCAGGCAATATTTCCTTTTTATCGCAAGCGCTCAATAAAACGGTAGCGCCACATAAAACAAATAAAAATTTTTTCATAGGTCCTCCTCAATAGAATTCAATAGTATCTTTGTTCGTTCTGCCATATTTTCAGGAATGCCGGTTGTCTTAGCTAAATTTCTCAAAGTTTCCTGTGCCATTTTATTATCACCTTTTTTTATATAACAAAACGCCAGCGTTTCCTTAGCTAACAAATCCCAATTTTTCCCAACATGATTTTTCTGAAGCTCGATAATAAAATTATCAATATTGTTTTCAATTTCTTTTGCACTCATCAGGTCTATCGCTGAACTAACATAAAATATATAAGCCAAACTTCTTAGCGTACTATCAACTTTTTGATCTTCGTATATTGCTTTATATTCTGCCAATGCATCAAGTTGCTGTTTTTTACGAAGAAGTGCTGCATATTCAAATTTAGCTAACGTTGCATAATTTTTTTTCGATGCACCAGCAAGACCGCGTATTTGGGACAAAGCTGCAGTTTCGTCTCCCAACATTATTGCGTTTTGAACCAAAGAAAATTTGGATGAAATTGCTTCACAATCTGCCAAATCCTGTCTTTGCCACATGTTATAAACCGCCACACCAATCAAAACCGCAGAAGTGGTACCAACAATTAACTTGCCATACTTTTTCCACATCCTTTGCCAGTTTTCGTCTCGAATTTCTTCCTCTATGCTATCGACAAAATGATCTGACCTTTGCTGATTAAAATTATTCCAAGAACCCTGCTTTTCGTTATCGTTCATCGAAAGAACTAATAATACAAACACCTCTTACTATTGTAGCACAACTGCTAGAAAAACTTTCAAGAATAGAACAGATTGACAGAAAAGAAACATCGGGCAACTGTTGTAAACACTTGTTAAAAGTTTCCATACTAAAAAAATGATAAAATACAAGCGGACAATTCTTTTGAAGGACTCTGCATGCTAAGACACATCATTGCTTTCCTATTTGTGATATTTTTTTTCGGGGGGGCGAATGGGGCTTCAAACGCAATTGTATTCGAAGATAAATCAGCTATAACAGAAATTCAATTTGGCAAGAAAACATCTAATGAAAAAATCGAAATTTATATATCTCCTTCCTGTTTGCACTGTGGTAAATTTGTTGCTGAAGAGTTAGAAAATTTTATAAAACAGCATGATGATGAAGTAGTTCTGAAATTTTTGCCAACTTCAGCAAAAGATATTTTTATAATGAAAATTATCCAAAATGAAACGAAAGACCAACACTCATATTTCGAAATTTATAAAAAATATATAAAACGCGCAATAGCAACAATAAATTTTGTAAATCCAACAAAAGAGCAGATAGATAAGTTTAAAGGTTCAAAAAAAGATCCTGAGATGATTAAGTTTCAGGTTGTTGCTTCTGAATTCGGTTTTTCAGACAAAAAAATTATTGCGGCGTTTCCGGATCCTGAGATGACAGCACCGTTCGAACGTAGCATTATGTTGGCTTATTCCAACAACCTCAAAGTGATTTACAAACTTGTAGATACAAAAGAGTTGGATTTACCGCTAATCGCAAGGGCAGGAAAGAGATTCACAACTCTAAATGATGCTGTGCGTAATTAATTTGGCGAAGCGCTTCAGATAGTCCAATGGCAAGGCTTATTGCTACGTTTAATGAGCGTGAACCTTCTTTCATCGGAATTATAATTTTTTCATCACAAAACTCATATATATCGTCTGGAACTCCTGTGCTTTCTTTTCCGACCATAATGCAGTCATTTGGCTCATAATTGAATTCAAAGTATGGTAGCGTTGCTTTGACATCAAGTAGGACTATTCTTCCTCCAAAGTTCTGACGAAATTCTTTGAATGAATTGTGGCATCTGATTTTTGTTCGATCGATATAATCCATTCCTGCACGCCTAAAATCACGAGAGCCAATTATAAATGATGCTGGTTCAATTATGTTCATAGGAACACCAAAGCACGTGCATAGCCTTGCAATAGTGCCGGCGTTTTGGGCTATTTCCGGTTCAAATAAGCAAACTTCCATTTTGTTCATTATCAACTTAACTAATAAAAAACATACCACAAGAAAAGCACTCTGGCATCATTATAGTGTTTCACCTCAGTGCTGCAATTTGATTTATTGATAGAGTTTATGAATGTTGTCTAATGTTAAATTAACATACACTACAATCACAATGAATTTGTTAGCGGGAAAACACAATATGCCACATAAATGGCAAAGAATTTTCCGAAGTTTAGGGAAATATGGTTTTGTAAAATTTACTGAATTATGTAACAAAATTTATCGTGGAGATGCAAATAGCGGAGACGCAAATTTGCTATCAATTTTGGCACTATGTTTGTCAAACATTAAATTTCAAAATGTTAAATATCATCCAGCTTAGCGCTTAACGCAAAATTAACGTTCATAAAATAACCTGCTAATGTACTGGCTGTGATTAGCTCATACGGTATGGAAATAAATGATACGATTTTGGATTGGTTTTGTTTAATAAAGACAAGAGGTGTTGGTTCTAAAACATTTTGGGCGATGATAAAAACTTATCAAAGTGCATCTGAAGCCTTAAAACACGTCGCAAATCCATTTCCAAAAGCGAATGCAGAAAAGCGTCTAAAAAGCATGGATTGTGAGCTGATTTTAGCAAATGACGTTCTTTTTCCAAGTTTGCTCAAAAGATCTGGTTTTTGTCCTCCTTTGCTGTTTTATAAAGGTGATAAATCGATTTTTTCGAAACGGAAAATAGCCATTATAGGAGCTCGAAATTCTTCGGTAAATGGACAGAAAATAGCTAGAAATTTAGCATCAAATTTAGCAAATGAATTTACAATAGTTTCCGGTTTGGCTAAAGGAATTGATGCAAGTGCGCACCTGGGATCTTTAGGAGGTAACAAATCTGCTCTTGCCATAGTCCCTTTTGGTTTCGACAACATTTATCCAAAAGAAAATCAAAAATTGTTTCAAGAAATAGCAGAAAAGGGATTGGTGGTTTCAGAAGTACCATATGGTGAAACCGTAGAACAAGGGATGTTTCAAGCGAGGAATAGGATAATCTCACTCATTTCTGAAGGTCTGATAGTCATAGAAGCTGGATATAAGTCTGGAACTATGGCAACCGCAACAATGGCTTTAGATTTCGGATGCGAAATTATGGTAGTTCCAGGGTCTCCCACAGATCCACGAAATTTAGGTTCGAACTCTTTAATTAAGAATGGCGCACATTTAATACAAAATCACTTTGATGTTTTGGAAATTTTAGGGGTACAAAATAAACCAGAAAATAAACCAGAAACTAAACAAAATGAACTACCGATAACCAACAATGTTGATAATTTGGCTAACAAAAATGAACTTTTAGCTCTTTTATCAGAAGCACCAATTTCACTTGATGAACTATCCTTGCACCTTCATATGGGCATTCCCGAGCTTCTGCGTTTGGTTTCTGAATTAGAAATTTCTGGAAATATTTGCCGGACATCAAGGAATGAGATTGTTTTAAATCGTGGTCTATAGTAATGCTCGTCGCAAAGCAAAAATCATACTATGTCGGACATAGGCGAAGAGCACGCGAAAAATTATTAAAATTTGGGGCAGATAGTTTGCGAGATTATGAAATCGTTGAACTAATGTTGTTTTTAATCTTTAAAAGAAAAGATGTAAAACCACTAGCAAAAAGGCTCATAGAACGATTTAAGACTGTTGATAAAATACTGAGCGCCCCATTATCTGAGCTTATTAAAGTTGAGGGAATTGGGAATACATCAGCTGAAGCAATAAAAATTATCAACGGAATATTTGTATCTGCGGTTAAAAGTCGTTTAATTAAGAAAAAACACATCAATTGTTTCGAGGACGTCATACATTATTGCAAAGTCAACATGAAAAATTTGGTGGCTGAGGAACTTAGAGTAATTTTTTTAAACTCTGTCGGCGAAATTATTGCAGATGAAGTTATGCAAAGGGGCGACATCAATGCTGTTAAGATTTATCCTAGAATGATAGCCCGACGGTGTCTCGAATTGGGAGCTAATGGCATTATTCTTATTCATAACCATCCCAGTGGCGATCCAACTCCTTCTCGCGAGGATGTGTTTACAACTAAAGAAATTTCTAAAGCACTTTCTATATTCGAAATGAGCTTACAAGATCACATAATAATTGGTGGGGATCGATTTATTTCTTTTAAAACGCTGGAATTGCTGTAAATCATAGCCAAAGAAATCTATATGTAAGAATACCTCATTATGGGAAAATAGCGTGATGGATTGCATGCAACAAATGTGATAGTATTACTCTATCCTAATAGAGTGGGAATTAATATTGGAAATTGCGCATGAATATCAGTAATAAAAAAAAAGAAGTTGCGGTCTTAGAACTAGGAACTAAAGTCGTTTGTTCTGGGATAATAGCAAAAGATATGCGGAGCAAGGAGGATACTTATCCTACAAATAGTGAAAAAATGCGTGCTTTGGGTGTAGGAAATCAGCTTGCAAAAGGGATAGAATTTGGAACTATAAAAAATTTTGAAGAATTAGAAGATTCTATGTTGGGCGCTATTTCTTCTGCTGAAAAAGAAGCAGAAAAATCTATAAAATCAGTTTTTATTGCAATTCCAGCTTGGGCAACGCGTTTACACAGACTAAAGACAAGTATTGATATAGGAAAAATTCCTGTTGATGAGGTACATCTCTCCGCGTTGCAAAAGTTTGATATGGCAGAATACATGGACGATAATAGTGAGATTATCCAGACTTTTCCAATTTCGTATACAGTAGACGATATTGAAGGAATACAGGAACCACAGGGACTGATTGGGAATAAGCTATCTGCAATCTTTCATGTCATTTCCGCTCCAAGTTTATTTCTGAAAAATATAAAAAATTGTCTAGAACATAACGATATTGAGGTTTCAGGATTTATTTCGTCAACATACGCGTCTGCATTGTCTGTAGCTTCAAGTGAAGAAATTTCGATGGGCGTTACCATAATTGATATCGGAGCTTCAACAACATCAGTCGCATGCATGAAAAATGGGGTATTGCTATATCTTGATTATATTCCGCTTGGTGGACAAAAGATAACTGATGATATCGCTTTGGTATTAAAAACCACTCGTTCAAGCGCAGAACGTATGAAGCGACTGTATGGAGTCGCTGTCGAAAGTATTGGGAATGAGCAAATTTTAATTAGCAAAATTGATGATTATGGTGAAGAACACGCGCAAAATATATCTCACAAAGAACTGGATGTGATTATATCTGCCCGACTGGAGGAAATACTAGATAAAGTACAAGAGCATATATATGCTCACATAGCTGACAAGGCATTGTTGCAATCCATAATTATAACGGGTGGATGCAGTCAGTTATCTGGACTTAATGAGTTTATAAGGTCAAAAAGATATTTCAGTGACGCTAGAGTAAGACTTGGCAAACCAATCGGAATTACCGGCTCTCACGATTTTGTTAGATCTCCATCGTTCGCAAGTGCAGTCGGTACCGCACTGTATTGCTTTGGAAAATTTGCGGGTAAGGATTTGGAGAGTAATGACAAATCATTTTGGAGGAAACTGATAATTTGGTTTAAACGAGGGATCTAGGTGATGCGAAAAAATCTAAACGTAAATTTCGCAATCATATCTTATATGTTTTTTAGTTCGTTATTAAGCGGTTTAGTGCTTGTCGGGATAGGTTCTAGTTTCTCGCTTATGCTTTCAGAAAGAGGCATTGATGTTTCCTCTATAGCCCATATACTGCTTGCCACCATTCCCTACAGTTGGAAATTTGCCATATCGCCTTTTATCAAAAGCCTAATACTCCGATATAAAAGTTCAAAAATCAATGTGATAAAGGCTATTGCATACACCACTCAAGTGTTGGTATTTTTTGGGTTTTCATCACTTGGTTTTTGGAATGAAAAAAACAATTTTCTGCTGGGAGCTTTTCTCATTTTTTTTATAGTACTGGCAGTATCAATTCACGATATACTGCGTGCTCATATGAAATTGGTTTTGTTTTCGGAGAAAGATTTCGGGGTTGTATCCGCAATAGAAAATACCGGTTTTAGACTCGGAATGTTCATAGCGGGAGCATGTATTGTATACATCGCTAATTCTGTCGGATGGAGAGTGGCATTTATGGTTCCAGCATTAGCTGTGTGGTTGGTGACAATTGCTACTTTCTTTGCAAATTTTAAGCAAAAATATGAAAAGATTTGCCCAGATGAGCCGATCAATTTTGTAAAAAACTATCTAAAGATTGGATACAATTTTTTTAAAACATATGGGATAATCGTCATACTTTGTATCATAATTTCGTTCAAGGTGACTGACAGCACAATAAATGGATTAAAACCTATGTTTATCCATTTTTTAGGAGTTAACCGCATAGAATTTGCCAATATGGTGCATTTGTATGGTTTGATAACGATGACTCTGGCTGGAATAATTGCTGGTTTTGCTCTTAGCAAACTTAGGCTTGTCACCTGCATAAAGTGTACATTTTTTGCTCAAGCAATAGTTTCTCTGATTTTTGTGTATTTGGTCACTTATCACGAGAACGTCCCAACTATTACGATTTTGGTAAATATAGCTACATTTGTTTTTGGATTCAGTGGCGTAGTTTTTAGGACGTTTACCGCGCATATCTCCAATAGGGATGTCAATATATACACAATATTTTTATCGATCGGCTCGTTAATCAGAATTTGCTCATATAGCCTTGCAGGGTTTGTGGTTGAGCATTATTCCTGGAATACATTATTTGTTTTGTGTTTGATTTCAAACATTCCTGGGTATATTTTTGTGTATACGTTTTTAAAGAAGGCAGTACCGCAAGGCGAAATAGCAAACAAGAAAATTTAAAGAAATTTTACTTGCATTGGAAAAATCGGATGAATTTAACAGAATCTTAACTATTGAAGACCATAATAAGGTTAAGAAGTCGATTGGGAAATGCTCCCATTTGTTAGTACGAGAGGTGTTTTCTATGAAAAGTAAAAGATTATTGATATTACTTGCTCCGCTTGCTTTGGGGGTGAATGCTGAAACTTTGCCTGAAAATGTTCCCAATTCGATACCGGAACAGGAAATTGCGCCAAATACTGAACCACAAGTTTCTCAAACTCAGATTAGCAGTGATGCATCTGCTGAAGTTGCAGTGGTGGCAGGAGCGCAATCGCAAAATGTTTCACAACAAAGTGTAACCGCTGAAACAGTTCCAACAGAAGTTTCATCTATGCAAAGCGTTCCACAAGTAACTAATATACCATTGCCGGAGACCACTAATGAAGTGGATTTAGTTAATAGACTGTTTGACAAAGGCACTCAGGATTCAATACAAGTTGATAAGGTTGCCTCTGATTCTGCAACATCTACAGCAGATGCTCAACCTACAAGATCTGGGACACCTATGCAATCTCAGACTGCGATCCAAACGAAGCCTGGAACACCTATTCAACCTCAAACTGTATCTCAAATGACGCTTGCGGCAACTTCTGCAATATCAGATGAACCTGCCGCACCTCCAGCTACGTCTCAAACAACGCCTGTAGCAAGTGAGCCTGTGGTGCCAGGTGCACCTACAACGCCTTTGGGGGCATCTCAAACGACGGCTGGAGCAACTATTCAACCTCAAGCCGTGTCTCAAATGACGCTTGTGGCAACTGAGCCCGCAGTACCAGGTGCACCTACAACGCCTTTGGGGGCGTCTCAAACGACGGCTGGAGCAACTATTCAACCTCAAGCCGTGTCTCAAATGACGCTTGCGGCAACTGAGCCCGCAGTACCAGGTGCACCTACAACGCCTTTGGGGGCGTCTCAAACGACGGCTGGAGCAACTATTCAACCTCAAGCTGTGTCTCAAATGACGCTTGCGGCAACTGAGCCCGCAGTACCAGGTGCACCTACAACGCCTTTTGGGGCGTCTCAAACAACGGCCGGAGCAACTATTCAACCTCAAGTTTCGGGTGAAGCGACAAACATGCCTAGTGCTGTTCCCACGACATTTGAAACAAATTTGCCAAACCGCACAAGCCCGAATGTTGTCCAGAACTCATTAGTTCAAGTATCAGATACTACGAATACCGAGATTGCCAAAGAAAATGTATCTGATTTCTTAGTGTCACAGGCGCAAAATAGAATTAATGAAGGCAGAACTCAATCGGGTGACTTGCAGTCGGGCGACTTGCAGTCAGGCGACTTGATAAAGAAAGACGATCCAGAGATAAAAAACAATATTGAAGATATACAAGAGAATCTTGCAAATATTAACGAAAATATCAATCTTCTTGCAGTTGCGATTACGGATAAATCGGGGAATATTGATTCAGCTTTGAACAAAGTAGACGATGCTGCGACTCTACCTGATGATAAAGAGGCAATTTCTGAAAAGATATCTCGCAAAGAAACGAAGGACGACACGGTAGAAAAAATAACTGATAATGAAGAACATGAAGATGCTACACGCCATAGCAAAACGGCAGATAACTCAATGCCCCCATCAGACGAGACTGAAGATGTGACGAAAAGGGAAAATATAGACGAAGAGCCAGAGAGTACGCAGTCAGATACTTCTGTCAAAACGGGAACAACTAATTCGGAAAATGGTGAGTCAGAAAATGAGATGACTACAACTTCTGAAACTTCCCCTAAAACAGAACCAATCGATAAAAACGGTAAAAATGCCTGCGGTCTTGAACTTTCACCGATACTTCAAGAACTCAAAAAGGTTAATGACACATTAAGTAATATGGACGACAAACTGAATAATCTCAATAGAAATGTTGGTCAAACAGAACAACTAACAAATGACGAAGTAAAAAAAAAATGACTGACGAACAATCTGAGTCCGAAGAAAAAGTACGTTTCGAAATATCAAATGCTGAATCGCTGGAAACTGCCCTAAACAACAAGGACAGCTCCAGTGGACAGCATGAAGACGATATCAAAAATCTAGCTCAACAAAAATCAGAACCAAATATTTTATTGCCAGAACTAACGCTTCGAAATAATGTAAAGTCGGAAGAAGCAAGTCAAGCGAAGATTGAGAATAATGCTTCATCTACAGAGCCAGCGCCATTAAATACTGTAAAATCAGAGAGAGAAAATCAAACTAAGGTTGAAAATGGTACTTCGTCCACAAAACCCGCGACACAGGGCAATGTAAGAACAGATGATTCAAGTCAGGCTAATGTTAAGAATAATGCTTCATCTACAGAGCCGGCGCACTTAAATACTGTAAAATCAGAGAGAGAAAATCAAACTAAGGTTGAAAGTGATGTCCCGACTAAGGAACCCGGAGCGCCATCGGAACAGAATATCGAAAAATCCAACGAGACTGAAGATAATGTTTCGGCGATACCATCAGTAGTGACTGCTGCTAGAACTAAAGAAGAAGCCGAAAAAGAACAGAAGTCATCCATTGTTTCAGCGCCAACAGAGGGACAACCATTGAGTAACCCAACTGAAGAGTCGCTTGCAAATCCAATACTGCCTACACCTGATGCGTCAAAAGAACTGAACGACGTAAAAGAATTGACGAGCAAGTTAAAAACAACAATGCAAACGATATCACTGGCTAAAAATAGTCTAATTTATTAATTTTAGTTGATATGTCAGTTGCCATACTGAGTATTCCAGTTATTAAGATACACTTTATTCATATGGCAACTATTTGCAAATATTTGAGAGTCAAAAACGCTATACCTCGTGCTATCCTTCAACATTGGTGAAAAATACTTACTACTGTAAGTAGTGGTTAATCTGTTTTATCAGAAAATTTTGTAAATTATAGGAAATAGGTATAATTGAAAAAAATAAATTCATTGAATAAAGTGAAAGCCTTGTAATGCATTCCTCTGCTCTTTAGCTACGATATTGTCTTCAATAACTGCCCCAGTTCAGATAGCTGAGCTCCTAAATGATGGTTAAAAACATACTACATCGGAGTTAATCCACGCAATTCGGTCGCTTCAGACCAATTGTGGAATAAAGCAACCTTTCATTAAATAACAAAAGCAGGGAGGGATTCACTTCAGCAATGCAATTAATTCGTAGATAGAACCGTTGATATGAACTCTGATAGCCAAAGCCATAGAAATTGCGAGATTTTCAAGAGTTCTTGTGACTACGATAGAACGCCTGCGGAACGCAACTAATCAATGTCGTTGCCACCC
>CADBWU010000010.1 GCA_902798535.1 uncultured Pseudomonadota bacterium | reverse complement strand
ATGTATATTATTTTTAGCTTTAACAGCTTCCATAGCTATAACATCGCTCGAAATGGAAGCAAATATAGCTATAGAGCTACCTAAGCCTAGCCCCCCCCCGAACAAACACTTCTTTTTAAACATTTCTATACACCTCAAAATAAATCACGGGTATCAATACCCTCCTATAAATATTCTAACATATTTTTCATGGCTAAGCAAATTATTTTCAGCCGAAGAGTATTCCGCCTGTCAAGGTCAGCAACCAGCGGTCGTTGACCGAAGGTTGCTGAGCGTATGCGTACCTTGACAGGCTTCGGGGGCGCGATGTGGTAAAATAAAAACATACCACATCGCGCCCCTAATCATATTTTTTATACCATCCTTATCCGCATTTATGATAAACTCGGGGCAGGTGGCTAGTAGGAGTATAGCTCAACTGGTAGAGTTCTGGTCTCCAAAACCAGCGGTTGGGGGTTCGATTCCCTCTGCTCCTGCCATAATGTTGTTTTGTTCTTTGAAGGGATGGAAGACGCTGAAAAATGTTAGGGCTAAAGAGGTTTTTTTCTTTTATAGGAGAAGTTAGAGCTGAAGTTGATAAGGTTACGTGGCCATCTCGACAGGAAGTCGTTATAACTACAGTGGTCGTGTTCGCGATAGCCTTGATTGCATCGCTATTTTTCGCTTTGGTAGACACTGGATGGTATCGAATTGTACACGCTATCATCGGGAGATAAATAATGGCAAGACAAAAAGCAAGATGGTATATTGTTCACGCTTATTCTGGCTCTGAGAACAGAGTTGCTCAGTTAATACGTGAGAATGCTGAAAAGAAAGGATTGTCCGAATTCTTTGAAGAAATATTGGTGCCGACAGAAGAAGTTACAGAAATTAAAAACGGACAAAAAGTGAACGTTGATAGAAAGTATCTTCCTGGCTATGTACTAGTAAAAATGATCATGAATGACGAAACTTGGTACCTTGTCAGAAACGTCCCTAGAGTGTCTGGAATTTTGGGGTCGAAGGGAAAGCCTTCCCCTATAAGTGACGCAGAGGTTAAGAAGATAATGGAGCAACTGAAAACTTCAGCTGAAACGCCTAGAGTTGCTAACGTTTATGAAATTGGAGATCAGGTCAAGATTACGGATGGAGCATTTGCTTCATTCAGTGGTTTTGTAGAAGAGATTGAAGATGATAAACAAAAACTCAAAGTTTCTGTTATGATCTTTGGTAGAGCGACTCCCGTTGAGTTGGAGTATACTCAAGTAGAAAAAGTGTAGGTTTTTGTGGGAGATTTGGTCATTTGATCGAGAAAACCACGAAAGTTTTTATTTAGGAGAAAAAAATGGCAAAGAAAGTTGTCGGATATATAAAATTGCAAATCCCTGCAGGGAAGGCTAATCCTTCGCCTCCAATAGGCCCTGCGTTGGCACAAAAAGGACTGAATATCATGGAGTTTTGTAAGGCGTTTAATGCAAAAACACAACAAATGGAACCCGGAATGCCAATTCCTGTTGTGATTACTGCTTATGCAGATAAGAGCTTTACGTACGTTATGAAAACTCCGCCTGTGACGTATTATATCAAGAAAGCCGCAAAGATTACTAGCGGTTCTCAGAAGACTGGTATAACGGCTCCTGTGGCAAAAATTACGATGTCTCAAGTTAAAGAGATAGCGAAGGAAAAGATGCAGGATTTGAATGCGAATACGATTGAAGCGGCCGCTCAAATGATTATTGGCTCAGCCAAATCTATGGGTGTTGAAGTTGTGGAGGGCTAAGGTATGGCTTGCATTGGAAAAAGAATTGCTGATTTGAAAAAGAATACGGATTTAAACAAGGTCTATTCTTTATCTGAAGCGATTGATATCGTTAAGAAATCCGCAACCGCGAAATTCGATGAGACTGTCGATATAGGCATAATGCTCGGAATAGATGCTTCTAAGCAAGATCAGGCAGTGCGTAATGTCGTAAATCTTCCGAATGGGACGGGAAAAACATATCGCGTCGCTGTTTTTGCAAAAGACCAAAAAGCAGAAGAAGCCAAAAAAGCCGGAGCGGACATAGTTGGCGGTGATGAGCTGGTGGAGATGATCCAAAAGGGCGATATGCCTTTTGATCGTTGCATAGCAACTCCAGATATGATGGCTCTTGTCGGTAAGGTCGGAAAAATACTTGGCCCTAAAGGATTGATGCCTAATCCAAAGCTCGGTACTGTGACTATGGACGTTACAACTGCGATAAAAAATGTCAAGGGCGGACAGATCGAATATCGTTCTGAGAAGAATGGTATTGTACATGCCGGAATTGGAAAGGTTAGTTTTTCAAATGAAGCTCTAACTGAGAATATCAAGGCATTTATCGATGCTGTTGTTAAGTCAAAGCCAGCAGGAGTAAAAGGAAATTATCTAAAAAAGATGACACTAAGTTCCACAATGGGAATTGGGGTACAATTTGTGATAGAATAAAAAAGTTTTGTGAGGTTTTATTTTTATGATAAAATCTCACAGAAAGGCATCTGGTGGAAACTAGGTGTTGTCGAAGACTGTAGGTTTCGTGAACAGATTCGTTCACGGATTAAAGGCGATAGGCTACCTACAATAGACAGAAGCAGTGTTTTTAATACTCCTTCTGTAAGGTGGTTTATGTGAGGAGAAAGGTATGTTAAGGCAAGAAAAAGAGGCTTTCGTATCACATATCAGGGAGGAGTTGATGAACTCTTCAATAGTTGTGGCGCTAAGTAGGCAGCCGGGGATAACTGTTGAAGAGATAACAAAGCTCCGAAAAGATATGCACGGGTCGGAGTCTAATCTAAAAATCTTAAAGAATACATTAGCTCGCATAGCAATAAAAGATTCGACACTTGAATCGATTGGGAAATATCTCGAAGGTTCAACAGGGTTGGCATATTCGAAAAATCCAGTCGGGATGGCAAAGGCAATTTCTGAGTTCATAAAGACGAATGAGAAATTGACAATTTTAGGCGGAGTAATGGATGGAAAGGCGATATCTCCAAATGTTATAAAGGAGTTGGCATCGTTACCATCTATGGATGAGCTTCGCGCTAAAATTATCGGACTTCTCACTGCGGCTGCATCGAAAATTGTCAGAACAGTTAAGGAGCCGTCCGCGCGTGTCGCAAGAGTTATTGCTGCGAAGAGTTGATGAAAAGTTAGTTTGTTTGTTTAAAAAGAAGGAGAAATATAATGGCTGATTTAGCAAAAATAGTTGAAGAGTTGTCAAGTTTAACAGTGTTAGAAGCTGCTGAACTTTCAAAAATGCTTGAAGAGAAATGGGGAGTGAGTGCCGCTGCTGCTGTCGCTGTAGCTGCTCCTGGTGCTGCGGCGGGTGGAGCTGCTCCGACCGAAGAAAAAACAGAATTTGACGTGGAACTGACAGATGCCGGCGCAACAAAGATCAATGTGATTAAAGAGGTAAGAGCTCTGGTTCCGGATTTAGGTCTAAAGGAAGCAAAAGAGCTCGTTGATGGCGCTCCAAAGATCGTAAAATCCGGCGTTTCAAAAGAAGACGCAGAAAAATTCAAAAAACAACTAGAAGCAGCTGGGGCGAAAGTCACCATAAAGTAAGTTACGAAGTAACGTTGGGGCTAACGTTAGCCCCAACATTTTTATATAAATGTTGTTTTTGGAAGGTAAGAGAAAAGTCATGGTCAGATCGTATACAGGGCGTAAACGTTTTCGTAAGTCTTTTGGTCGAGTAAAAGAGACAACAGCAATCCCAAATTTAATTTCTCTACAAAAGAGTTCATTTGATGCATTTTTACAGTATGGTAAATCGCAAAAAGATATGGAGGATACAGGTCTCCTAGGTATATTTAATAATTTCTTTCCTATAAAGGATAATGCAGGACGTGCGCAACTGGAGTTTTGTGGATACGGATTTGATGAATCAAAATATACCGAATCTGAATGTAGACAACGTGGGGGAACGTATTCCGTTCCGATACGCGGAAAGTTTAGGCTGGTCATTTGGGATGTGGACCGCGACACCGGTTCTCGTGCTATCAAGGATATCAAGGAACAGGAAGTCTATTTGGGCGAATTTCCTTTGATGACCGATCGGGGGACTTTTATATTCAATGGGATAGAAAGAGTTGTGGTATCTCAGATGCACAGAAGTCCAGGAGTTTTTATAGATCACGATCAAGGAAAAACTCATTCTTCTGGGAAGTTTTTGTATGCGGCAAGGATTATTCCATATAGAGGTTCGTGGATAGATTTTGAATTTGACCATAGAGATGTTTTGTATGTAAGAATAGACAGACGCAGAAAAGTTCTAGCAACAACGTTTTTGATGTGTCTCGAAAGTAGAGAGACGGAAGAATATCGAAAATCATTGAAAGCAGGGGAGACAATAAAGCCTGAAGATATAACAGGAATGTCAAAGGAAGAGATTTTAACGACATTTTATGAAACTATCGAATACAAAAGGGTCACTGATGGATGGACTATATCGTTCAATCCCGAGCATTGGCGCGGAATCAGACTTGAAAAAGATTTAATTGATGCGAAAACAAAAAAGCCTGTTGCCAAAGCTGGTGAGAAGATGACTCCTAGAATTTTGCGAAAGCTTAAAAATGATGGTGTAAAAGAGTTATATCTTAAAAATCAAGATTTGATTGGCAAATATGTCGCAAATGACGTTATAGATGAAAAGACTGGAATAATATATTTAGATGCGGGAGAAGAGATAACTGACGATACATTTGAAAAAATAGAAATGTATGGGTTAAAAAAAATGGGCGTTTTGTTAATAGATGGTATAAATGCTAATCCATACATCATAAATACTTTTGCATATTCAAAATGCAACAACAGAGAAGATGCCTTCATAGAGTTATATAGAGCGTTGATGCCAGGCGAACCTCCAACCGTATCAGGAGGAGAAGAATTACTTAATAGTATAGTATATGATTCAAGCCGGTATGACTTATCAGCTGTTGGTCGGGCAAAAATGAATGAACGTCTTGGAATGAATGTGCCAGATAATGTCAGAACCCTACAGAAAGAAGATTTAATAAAGATCATTAAACTACTGTTCGATGTCAAGGACGGCAAAGAAGAAATTGACGATATCGACAATCTGGGCAACAGACGTGTGCGTTCAGTTGGTGAATTGATGGAAAACCAGTGTAGGCTTGGAATGTTGCAACTGGAACGAAGAGTGCGAGAGAAACTCTCAACATCAGAAATAGATAATTACGTTCCAAGTGACCTAATTAACGCCAAACCATTAGTAACCGCAATCAAGGAATTTTTCGTATCATCGCAACTTTCGCAGTTTATGGATCAGACAAACCCTCTTTCAGAAGTAACGCATAAAAGAAGATTATCCGCTTTAGGTACTGGTGGTTTGTCACGCGAAAGAGCGGGATTTGAAGTGCGCGACGTACATCCGACCCATTATTCAAGATTATGTCCGATTGAAACGCCTGAAGGTCAAAATATCGGGTTAATAAACTCGCTTGCTTCGTATGCGAAGATAAACAAATATGGCTTTATAGAAGCACCGTATAAGAAAGTGATTGATGGAAAAATCACTGACGAAGTAGATTACTTGACTGCAATGGAAGAAGGTAAATATGCAGTAGCACAGGCCGGAGTTGCTCACGATAAAGACGGGAACATCACGGACGATTTGGTAATTGCAAGAAAAGCAGGGGATGTTGGATTATTGCCAAAGGGAGAAATATCATACACTGATGTATCTCCGAAACAAGTCGTATCTGTCGCAGCATCACTCATACCTTTCCTTGAAAATGACGACGCAAGCCGTGCATTGATGGGCTCGAACATGCAACGTCAGGCTGTGCCATTATTGCAATCTGAAGCTCCATTGGTTGGGACAGGAATGGAAGCTATTATAGCAAAAGATTCTGGAGCTTCTATCGTTGCTAGAAGAGGCGGTATTGTCGATTATGTTGATGCAAAACGTATAGTTATACGAGTTACAGATGAGGAAAATGCCGGAGCCGATATATACACATTGTCGAAGTTCCAGTGTTCAAATATGGGGACTTGTATAAACCAAAAGCCATTAGTAAAAAGTGGCGATGTTATCGAAGCGGGAGATATTATCGCGGATGGGACATCTATTGACAATGGAGAGCTAGCTCTTGGTCGAAACTTGCTCGTTGGCTTCATGTCTTGGAATGGATATAGCTTTGAAGACTCGATTGTTTTATCGGAACGCATGGTGAAAGAAGATATCCTCAGTTCAATACATATAGAAAGTTTCGAGATAACGGCTCGTGACACAAAATTGGGCAATGAAGAAATAACTAGAGACATACCAAACATTGCGGAGGAATCATTAAAGAATCTGGATGAGTCTGGCATAGTGTATGTTGGAGCTGAAGTTAACCCGGGAGATATTTTGGTTGGAAAGGTATCTCCAAAAGGTGAAACGCCTATGACTCCGGAAGAAAAGTTACTCCGTGCAATCTTTGGAGAGAAATCAGCTGATGTGAAGGATAGCTCGTTTAGAGTGCCTCCCGGAATTTCAGGGACAGTTGTTGAAGTTCGTGTTTTAATGCGTCGAGGCGTTGAAAAAGATGAACGTACGATTGCTATAGAGCGACAAATGATAGAGGATATGCTCAAAAACAGAGATTCTGAACGCACCATACTGGAACAGACTTACTGCAGGCATATTTGCAGTAAACTCGTAGGGAAAACCTTGGTTTCTGGTCTAGATGCTCAGCAAGCGGGAACAAAAATCACAATGGAGATGCTTAAAGGTCTTTCATATTATTCAGTGAAGAACATTGTGGTTAAGGAGACCAGAACGCAAAAAGTTATCGACGAGCTGTGCAAACAAGTAGAGGAGAAGATTGCACGTATACAAAAGAACTTTGAAGACAGTGTACACAAAATGCAGAAAGGTGATGATTTACCTGCAGACGTTTTGAAACTAGTAAAAGTCTATGTAGCCAAAAAGCGTAAAATTCAACCCGGTGACAAAATGGCTGGACGGCACGGGAACAAAGGTGTGGTATCCAGAATATTGCCTGTTGAAGATATGCCATACTTGGAAGACGGCACACCTCTAGATATAGTGTTAAATCCTCTTGGATTGCCTTCGAGAATGAATGTCGGACAAATTTTGGAAACCCACCTAGGTGCGGCAGCGCATGGACTGGGAGTAAAAATCCAACAGATGCTCGACGAATATAGAAAAAATAACGCGTCCTTGGATCAGGTGAAAGACACTGTATTTAGCATTTACACAAGTCCTGAAGACAAAAAAGATCTTAAGGCGCTAAATGATAGTGAATTTCTTGAATTAGCAGAAAATTTAGGTCATGGAGTTCCGGTCGCAAGCCCGGTGTTTGATGGTGCAAATTTGAATGACATAGAATCTCATCTAGAAAAAGCAGGATTGGACAAATCTGGACAAGTAACGCTGTATGATGGCAGAACAGGAGAACCATTTGATAGAAAGGTAACTGTGGGATACAAGTATATGCTGAAACTGCACCACTTAGTCGATGACAAAATTCACGCTCGTTCTGTTGGACCTTATAGTTTGATTACACAGCAACCGCTTGGTGGTAAAGCTCAGTTTGGAGGACAACGATTTGGAGAAATGGAAGTTTGGGCGCTTGAAGGCTATGGAGCTGCGCATATTTTGCGTGAAATGCTTACAGTCAAATCAGACGATGTCAATGGCAGAACTCAAGTCTACGAATCTATAGTTCGAGGAGAAAATGAGGTAAGTCCAGGAACACCTGAATCATTTAATGTTTTGGTAAAAGAATTGAAATCGTTAGCGCTAAATGTTTCGTTTGAAAATAGCGCAGGTCGTGAAGACGGTATAGAAAAAGAGAACGTATAGGAGTTACAAATATGAGTTTTAAAAGAGAACTTAGAGGCGTGGAAAAAGCAGAAGTAAATAAAGATTTTGATGCAATAAAAATATCGATAGCTAGTCCTGAAGAAATACGTTCTTGGTCTTATGGTGAAGTAAAAAAACCAGAGACTATAAACTACCGCACATTTAAACCAGAACGCGATGGTCTGTTTTGTGCACGTATATTCGGCCCCGTAAAAGATTATGAATGCAATTGTGGTCGTTATAAACGAATGAAATACAAGGGAGTCATATGCGAAAAATGCGGTGTAGAAGTGACGAAAAGTCGGGTGCGACGCGAAAGAATGGGGCATATAGAGCTTGCATCTCCTGTCGTTCATGTTTGGTTTATGAAATCAATACCAAGCCGAATTTCGATAATTTTGGGCAAAGGAGTTAAAGAGCTTGAGAAGATACTATATTTCGAAAAATACGTTGTTTTAGAACCAGGATTTAGTCACTTTACTCCATATCAGACTATAACTGAAGAGGAATATCAAGACGCTCTGGATAAGTATGGCGACGAAGCATTCACAGTGAGCATAGGAGCAGAAGCAATACGTGATATGTTATCAGCAATAAACTTGAATGAAGAAATTGCTAAGCTTAAAGCGGAACTTGAAACTGGAGTTGTCGATATTCGTAAGAAAAAGATAGTTAAGAGAATAAAAATTCTTCAGGCATTTATAGATACAAACGTGAAACCTGAACATTTAGTCTTGACTGTTCTTCCGGTTATTCCTCCGGAATTGCGTCCACTTGTACCTTTAGACGGTGGTCGTTTCGCAACTAGCGATTTGAACGACTTATATCGAAGGGTGATAAATAGGAATAACAGATTGAAGCGACTTCTAGAACTCGGCGCACCAGATATAATAATAAGGAATGAAAAAAGAATGCTTCAAGAAGCGGTAGATTCGCTTTTTGATAATAAGCGTCGAGGTGCTAAAGCTATCGTAGGAAGCAACAAGAGACCACTAAAGTCGCTTTCGGATATGCTAAAAGGAAAGCAGGGACGCTTTAGGCAAAACTTGCTTGGAAAACGCGTAGACTATTCTGGGCGTTCGGTTATCGTGGTTGGTCCTGAATTGAAACTGCATCAATGCGGACTTCCCAAAAAGATGGCTTTGGAACTATTTAGACCATTTGTGTATGCAAAGTTAGAAAAATATGGTCTTGCAAGTAATTTGAAATCTGCTCAAAGAATGATTGAGCGAGATCGCCCAGAAGTGTGGGATATCCTGGAAGAAGTAATAAGGGAACATCCTGTGCTTCTCAACCGCGCCCCTACGCTTCACAGGCTTAGCATACAGGCTTTCGAACCAGTTTTAATTGAAGGAAAAGCGATTCAGTTGCATCCACTAGTTTGTACGGCATTCAACGCTGACTTCGATGGAGACCAAATGGCAGTACATGTTCCATTATCGCCAGAAGCTCAGTTGGAAGCTCGTATATTAATGTTATCGACAAATAACATACTGAGTCCATCCAGTGGTCGTCCTATTGTTGTGCCATCGAAGGATATAGTTCTCGGAGTGTACTATCTAACCATGATTGTTGATGGTTCTCCGAACGAAGGAATGGCACTAGCAAACCTGAGCGAAATAATGTATGCTCTCGAAACAAAGAAAGTCACTTATCACACGAAGATAAAGACGCGTGTGCCATATTACAACGAGGATGGAAGTTGTGACTTTAAGACCCTTGAAACCACTCCAGGGCGCGTTATACTAGGTCAGATATTGCCAAAGCATGAAAAGATAAAATTCGACCTGATAAATAAGATCATGACTTCATCTGATATCAGTAACCTGATTGATGAAATACATTTCAATTGTGGACAAAAGGCGACAGCAATATTTGTCGATAATTTAATGGAAGTTGGATTCAAGTACATGACCCGCGCTGGAATTTCGTATGGAAAAGATGACCTAGTTATTCCAACAGAGAAAAAGAAAATAGTTGCTGAAACAGAAAAGGTCGTTAATGAATACGAACAACAATACCTTGACGGCTTTATAACAAAAGGAGAGAAATACAATAAAGTTGTTGATGCCTGGGATAAATGTGGAGATAAAGTTGCAGAGGCATTGATGAAGGCGGTATCCAAGACCGATAAAGGACAACAACCAAATTCAGTTTATATGATGGTGCATTCAAAAGCTCGCGGTTCAATGGCTCAATTAAAGCAGTCGGCTGGTATGAGAGGTTTGATGGCAAAACCTACTGGAGAAATTATCGAAACTCCTATCGTATCAAACTTCAAAGAGGGATTGTCAGTTTTGGAATACTTCATATCTACACATGGAAGCCGAAAGGGTCTCACGGACACCGCGCTGAAAACAGCAAATTCGGGCTACTTAACTAGAAGATTAGTTGATGTTGCAAATGATTGCATCGTTACTGAAGAAAATTGCGGAACCTCTCATGGATTGCTGATTAAAGCGATATATGACGGTTCAAACGTTGTTATGTCTTTGGGTGAACGAATACTAGGGAGATTTGTGGCGTGCGATGTTGTTAATCCGAATAATGGAGCATTGATACTACCAAAAGATGGATACATAGATGAATACAAGGTTAAAGCTATAGTTGACGCAGGAATAGATGAAGTCTTAGTAAGATCTCCGGTAACTTGCGAAAGCGAACATGGAATTTGCTCCAGATGTTATGGCCGTGATTTAGCAAGAGGTACAGTAGTTAGCGTTGGCGAAGCAGTTGGAGTCATAGCTGCCCAATCAATTGGTGAACCTGGCACGCAGTTGACTATGAGAACTTTCCACATCGGAGGTGCTGCTCAAAAAAGTGCGGAAAAATCAAGCATCGAAGCAACTATGGATTCAAGAATTTCTTATAAGAACATGACCGCGTCGAAGAATAGCCATGGGGACATGGTAGTAATATCGCGAAAAGCAGAGCTTGCTCTAATAGATACAAATGGGCGCGAACGCTTTTCATACAAAGTCCCGTATGGAGCAAAATTAAAAGTTGTGGCAGGAGATGCTGTAAAAGCAGGACAAGTGCTTGCTGAATGGGATCCTTATACAACTCCGATTGTTTGCGAAGTTGATGGATATGCAAAGTTTGTTGATTTGCTGAATGGACAAACAATGCGAGAAATCGTTGATGAAACAACAGGACTTTCAAGCAAAGTTGTGGTTGATTGGAAACAATCTTCAAGCTCAAAAGACTATCGTCCTATGATAGCTCTGAATGATGCGATAGGTAATCCGGTGAAGTTGTCTAATAAGGTTGAAGCGAGATATTTCTTATCAATAGACGCTGTTATAAACGTTGCTGACGGCGCTCCTGTAAAAGCTGGTGATATTATTGCAAGGATACCGAAGGATATTGTTAAGACTCGAGATATCACCGGAGGTTTGCCGAGAATTTCAGAGCTTTTTGAAGCTAGAAAACCAAACAATCCTGCAGTAATATCTGACATTGATGGAACAGTCGAATTCGGAAAAGACTATAAGTCTAAACGACGTTTGATAATAGTCCCGGAGGAAGGAACAATGCAAACGTCTGTTGAATACTTCGTACCCAAAGGACGTTCGATAGTGGTGAATGAAGGAGACTACGTCAAGCGGGGAGATGTGCTGGTAGATGGGAATAT
The DNA here is from genome assembly GCA_902798535.1 of uncultured Pseudomonadota bacterium. Taxonomy (GTDB): domain Bacteria; phylum Pseudomonadota; class Alphaproteobacteria; order RUG11792; family RUG11792; genus RUG11420. The sequence continues at coordinate 12,122 of CADBWU010000010.1, read as the reverse complement.
CGTCCTGGGAGATGTATTGCGAGTGCTTGGAGTGGAATCCATGGCATCATATTTGGTCAACGAAGTGCAACAGGTGTACCGTTTGCAAGGCGTTCCAATCAATGACAAGCACGTCGAAATAATTGTGCGCCAGATGTTGCAAAAGCGCGAAGTGACAGATGCCGGAGATTCGACTTACATCATAGGTGATGAAATAGATAAAGATGACTTGGTTGAGACCAATGCGGCATTGTTAAAGGAGGGAAAACGTCCTATAGTAGCAACTCATATATTGCAAGGAATAACCCAAGCCTCATTGCATACAAAATCATTCATTTCTGCAGCATCGTTCCAAGAAACGACAAGAGTTTTAACCGAAGCAGCAATAAATGGAAAAGTTGACCAATTACTCGGGTTAAAAGAAAACGTAATAGTAGGTCGTTTGATGCCTGCAGGAACCGGGGGCGTCGTACGCAAGTGGAAAGAAGAGGAAATGCAGAAACATCATCAGCAGCAATCTTTGACTAATGTTGCATAATGATCACGGGTGCAGATGAGCTCTGTTTGAATGACCTGAAAGGCAAATACAGAGCTCTCTGCATTGATTATGGAGATAAGCGCGTTGGAGTTGCAATATCCGACATCAATTGGAAAATTGCTTCTCCTTTAGTTATCTTGGAAAGTCATGGAGTATATAACAGGCTATTGGAAATAATTAACGAACAAAAAGTTGGAGTTATCGTTATAGGTGCGCCTCTGGCGCTAAATGGAGGAACAAGTGGCAACCAGCTGGAGAAAGTAAAAAAATTCGTTGAAAACTTAGAGAAAAAGATTGAAAAGCCTATCATAATGTGGGATGAACGCTTGAGCACACATGGAGCCAACCGATTGCTAACAAACGCATGTATAACAAAGTCAAAAAGAAAGAACTATATCGACAAAGTTGCGGCAAGCTTTATCCTTGAAGGATTTCTGCATTATTGCAAAATCATTGATATGATGTGACTTACTTCTACTACTCTTCTAAATTGTGAAATACGTGCTGAACGTCATCATTATCATCAAGTATGTCAAGCAACTTAGATAGAGTTGCCTTAGCATCTTCAGAACAGGCTGTATATGTTGAGGGAACCCAAATAAGTCCAGATTCTGACGGATCTCCAAACTTTTTAACGAATGCATCCCGAACTGTTGCGAAAGAATCAACCGAACAAGTTATCTCTGTGCAATCATCAAATTCCTCAACATTATCTGCGCCTGCTTCAATAGCAAATTCGAATGCCTTCTCAAATCCTCCAGGAATTGTCGCATAAATCAGATGTCCCACCCTATTAAACATAAATGAAACGCTTCCAACTTCGCCCATATTGCCTCCCATTTTTGTGAAAGCTGAACGAATTTCTGAAGCTGTACGATTTCGATTATCAGTCAACGTCTCGACAATAATAGCAATTCCGGCTGGGCCATATCCCTCATAGCGAACATTTTCATAATTCGCGGAATCAGCTGTAGTCGTGGCTTTCGCGATAGCTCTCTCTATATTATCTTTTGGCATATTATTTTCGCGGGCAACTGCCAGAGCTGCACGAAGCCTGGGATTAGAATTCGGGTCATCCCCGCTAAGTTTTGCGGCAACTGTTATTTCCCGCGCAATTTTTGCAAACATTTTTGCTCGCTTAGCATCTTGTGCGCCCTTGCGGTACATTATGTTGTGGAATTGTGAATGTCCAGACATTATCTTTTTTTTTCAAAAACCTTTTCTCACATTGTAACATAAAACAGCAATATCCACACTTCACTTCTCTAATTTGTACGAAGAGGTTTGTACGAAGAGGCATAAGATATAGGAGAAAGTTAGCTTGAGAGGGGGCTAATTAAGCCGGACTCATCCTTGTCTCATATGCGGTGAACGTTGACACATTTTTGAAAAATTGTTGATTTCTCATTCCCAGATGCTATCATATGGAAGTAATGTTGCATCGGCGGTTTTGCTGTCTGCGATTTTTGGTATTCCGCGCATTGGAGAGGAGTTTTTGTTTTTATGAAGTTCGAAAAAGTAAAATCTGAGGGTTTGCGTCATGAGTATGATGTTGTTATATCTGCTGAAGATATAGAAAACGGTATTGTTGAAATAGTAAAGAATAAGGCTAAGACGTATAAGATGCAAGGCTTTCGACCGGGGCACGTACCTCTCAATATTGTTAGAAACAACTTTGAGGCTACGGCCACAAAAGAGTCTTTAGATACACTTATTTCTAATGCTAGCAGAACCGTTGTTAATGAATCGGGAGTAGCAAAGCTAGCGACAAATCCTATGTATAAAATAAAAGGGCAATACGAAAAAGGAAAAGATTTGGAGATTACATTGTATTTTGATGAAACTCCATCTTTTGAATTAAAATCATATGACCTAAAAATAGAAAAAGTCGTTCCAAATGTGAGTCAGCAAGAGATTGATGTAGCAATAAAACACACCATGGATGCTTTTCCAGTGTATGACAAAGCTGAACCAGATTATGTCGTAAAACCAAAGGACATGGTTTCATATCATGCTACGTGCTACAACAAAGGAGTTGAAAGCAAAAAGAAGAGCTTTTCGAACGTGATTATAGTTCCGGACGTAATTCCAGAAGGTGCAGAATTTTTAGGAAACTTTGTGGGCAAGAAGGTCGGAGAAGCATTTGATTTTATCCCAGCAACTGATAAAAATTTGACATATAAGGTCGAAATAAAATCGATTGAACAAGCTATAACAGACATAACTCCGGAGGATTACGCAAAGCGCAAAGGACTTTCCGATAAAAAAGCTCTAGAAGACGCTATAAGAGCACAGATAGAAAATGAAGTAAACAATTTAGCTTATGTATACCATAAAAGTCAAATTCTAGAACAGTTTTCAAAAGATTATAAGTTTGCAATTCCTCAAGAAGTCTTTGACCGGGAAATGAATATAGCTGTTGCTAGCTATAAAAGGGAAGAAGGTAGTGATGCCCCAATAAGCAAACCTACCAAGCAGGAAAAGAAGAAAAAATCAGATGAAGAAATCAAAGAAGAACTTAAGGATGTTGTGAATAAGCGTTGCATTTTGGGGTATGTGTTAAACAAGATATCTGAAAAAGAAAAGATAACTGTGAGTGAAGCCGATATAAATGCAGCTCTCAATGCAGAAATTTCCAGGAACCCGAGGAATGCTCAAAATATAATAGACTACTATACCAATAATCCAGGAGCACTTGATTTCAAAAAGGCAGAAATCTTGGAGAGAAAAGTGATCGACTTTTTATTGACGAAAACTACCGGGAAAGAAGTTAAGAAAACAAAAGAGGAGCTAGAAAAAACACTGGGTGAACTTTGGAAAGATGATGAGGTGTAAGATGATTTCTGAACAAGCCAATTTTGTCCCTATCGTAGTAGAGCAAACTAGCAGAGGAGAGCGTTCATATGATATATACTCTCGTCTACTAAAGGAGCGAATTGTATTTTTAACAGGACAGATATATGACGAAATGGCGGCGTTAATCTGTGCTCAGTTGTTGTTCTTGGAATCTGAAGATCCTAAGAAAGATATAAGTATGTATATAAATTCCCCAGGTGGTGTGGTGACTTCAGCACTATCGATACTGGATACAATGAGATATATTAAATGCGATGTTTCTACCCTTTGCATAGGACAAGCTTGTTCTGCTGGTTCGCTATTGCTGAGTTCGGGGACAAAGGGAAAGCGATACGTACTCCCAAATGCTCGGGTTATGATACATCAGCCATCCGGAGGGGCTCAAGGACAGGCAACAGACATAGAAATTCATGCTCGAGAAATTTTGAATTTACGAGAGAGATTGAATAAGATATATGCTGATAACACGGGACAAGACATAGAAACGATTAACAAAGCGATGGAACGCGATAGGTTCATGTCAGCCGAAGATGCTTTAGAGTTTGGTTTGGTGGATAAAGTTATAGAAAGCAGAGAAAGTTGAGTTAACGAATTATTCAGATATTCCTTGTACGATAAATGATGAAGTTGCGGGTTGTGAAATAGGAAGATGTGCCATGAAAAAAGACCAGAGTGAAGAAGTTATGTACTGTTCGTTTTGCGGAAAGTCTCAAAATGATGTAAAAAAATTGATAGCCGGTGCTACCGCATTCATATGTGATGAGTGCATACATCTTTGTTCTGATGTCATCGAAAAGGAAAAGACGGAAAGTATCAAGGAAGGAAGAGCTGAAACTTTAACTCCGACGAAAATATACAATAAACTAAATGAATATGTCATTGGACAAGAGCGCGCCAAGAAATTCTTATCTGTTGCTGTATACAATCATTACAAAATGATAAATTGCAAATCTGAAGACTATAAAGATGTACAAATATCAAAATCTAACATATTGCTGATAGGACCTACTGGTTCCGGAAAAACTTTGCTGGCAAAAACGCTAGCTAAGATTATAGATGTTCCATTCACTATAGCAGATGCAACTTCGTTAACTGAAGCAGGATACGTCGGCGAAGATGTGGAGAACATAATACTAAAGTTATTGCAAGCCGCGGATTTTGATGTTGAAAAGGCGCAGCGTGGTATTGTGTATATAGATGAAATAGACAAAATAACAAAGAAGTCAGAAAATCCCTCGATTACACGTGATGTTTCTGGAGAAGGAGTGCAACAAGCATTATTGAAGATTATAGAGGGGACAGAGGCGTTTGTTCCTCCACAAGGCGGAAGGAAGCATCCTCAACAGGATTTACTGCAAGTAGATACAACTAACATACTTTTCATATGCGGTGGCGCATTTTGCGGACTTGACAAAATAATTGCAGCGAGAGGAAAGAAAACCGGAATTGGTTTTGGAGCAGATGTCGATAGGGTAGAAGATAAAAACGTAGGCGAACTATTTAAACAGGTAGAAACTGAGGATTTGTTAAAGTTTGGCTTAATTCCTGAGTTTATAGGAAGATTGCCAGTTGTGGCAACATTGGAAGATTTGTCCGCGGATGATTTAATACGCGTCTTAACTGAGCCAAAAGATGCCCTAATAAAGCAGTATGCAAGTCTGTTTGCTATGAACGGGGTAAAGTTGACATTTACAGCCGGCGCACTGAAAAAAATTGTAAATCATGCAATTGCAAAAAAGACCGGAGCTAGAGGATTGCGAGCCATAATAGAAAATCTGTTAATGGATACGATGTTTAATATCCCTGACAATCGTGAGGCTATAGAAGTTTCGATAGATGAAGATGTTGTTGATGGAAAATCTACTCCGATGATTATAACAAAAAAGGATGCAGCCTGAAATTTTAATTAAAAAAACACCTAAATATTGTAGAATCTTTATCAATAATTTCTACCTATAGTTATAAAATGTTTCACGTGAAACATTTTTAAAATGAGATTTCCAATTTTGCACTTGTCAACGAAGCAAAAACTTAATAGATAAAATACTAAATAAATTTTGTTTAATGCATCAGTTTTTTTGCTAGAATATAGAATATTAGGAATAGATGTTTGATGTTTGGTATGGCAAAGAAGGGTTTTAACCACTACTTAACCGAAGAGCAGTTAGAATACTTCCGAGGGAAGTTGCTTAATTGGAAAGCAGAGTTGTTGAGAGAAAGTAGCGATACCAATGAGATCTCAGGGGCGCAAAATGTAGAAGCCGATCCGATTGATTCTGCAAGCAACATCGCCCATCAAACACTCGAACTAAGGACAAAAGATAGGGCAAGAAAACTCATTCACAAAATAGATCAGGCCCTCGCGAGAATAGATGACGGAACGTATGGCTATTGCGAAGAAACAGGAGAGCCCATTGGGTTAAAGCGTCTCGAGGCACGCCCAATAGCAACACTCTGTATTGCAGCCCAGGAAAGGCATGAAAAGATGGAAAAAGATTACAGAGAAGATGCCCTAGATGAAAAGTGAGACCAAGAGCGCTTTTGTTGCGATTGTTGGGGAGCCCAACGCTGGAAAGTCAACTTTGCTGAATACAATAGTCGGAGAAAAAGTTTCCATAGTTTCTCCCAAAATACAGACAACAAGACGTCAAATCCGCGGTATTGCGGAAGTTAGCGACAATACGCAGTTGGTTTTTATAGATACCCCGGGGTTTTGCAAGCCTAATACTTCCCTGGAGAAGGCTATTGAGCGCAACTTTAAAAATTCTTATCAAGACGCAGACATAGTTCTGCTAGTAATTGATGCGACTTCGCAAAATATAGAACCAAGTCTCAAATTTTTATCCAAGTTTCCGGAGAAAACGACGATATCTGTTGTAATAAACAAGGTAGATGTCGCCAAAAAAGAGAATATCTTAAAGATAGCAAAAAGAATTTCTGAATATGATTGTGTAGCCAAAACATTTATGGTTTCTGCCACAAGGCAAGATGGCGTGCAGGATATTGTCCAATTTTTAATAAATTTTGCTCAACCAAGCCCTTGGTTTTTCGATGCTCATACATTAACTGATTTACCTATGTCGCAGAGACTTGCAGAAATTACTCGTGAAAAGTTGTTTTATCATCTTGAAAAAGAATTGCCATACAGCATATATGTCGAAACCGAGCTTGTACATGAAACTGAAAAAAAAGCCAAGATAATTCAATCAATAGTTGTTATGAAGTCCTCTCAAAAAGGTATCGTATTGGGAAAGTCAGGGAGCATGATCAAAACACTGAAGTATGAAGCAATTAAAGATATGCGGACTTTACTGAATAAAAAGATTGAACTTAAGCTTTTTGTTAAGGTAAAAGAAAAGTGGGTGGAAAAGAAGGTTCATTTGAAAAATGCTGGAATTATCGATTAACTCAACAGCAATAGTTTGCTTATCTTTGATTATTTTTGCAACGTATGCAAATATTGCCGACGATGTGCGCTCATCCATATTGGGGGGGCTATGTGTCGTAATTCTTTTATGCTTGTTTTTGGTAACGAGAAATACCGCCCCTATCGCAATCATTATCGGAATTATATACGTATCTATCCTCTCCTTATTTTTGACTATGTCACAAAACAAAAGTTACCCAAAATGGAAATTTCCGAAATACTGCTGGCTTGGCTTTATAACTCTAGCATCAGCTATCCTGATATTTTCAACTCCTTACTCAAAATTCATAAAAAGTGCGGTAACTTGTTCGGGAATAGCTGATATCACGCTTCTTCTCGCCTCAATATCTTTGCTTGTTTTCTCTTGCATCATATCATTCTTAGGTTCGCGAGAATAAACAAACGGATAAATAATATATTCATTTTGGAAGAAAGAGTGATTTGGACAGTGTAAAGTGCTGGAAACTTACAAAGACTTTCTGCATGATTGAAGTTGTGAGAGGAAAGCAAAAGTATTGATGCGGGAGCAGAAATTATGCTTCAGATATTGCCTTCGGAAGGATTATGAATAAATTATGGTTCTTGAATAGTCTTTGCCTAAAGCTATCCACAAATTCTGTCAAAATGGACAGCAAATCTTCTAATTCGTGTTCAGTCTAACCAGATAATCTGTTAAATTGAGTCAGATTTCTTTTTGCAATATTTTAAAAACTTTTTGTGTGTTGTTTACGGCGAATATGTTGTGATTGCCTTGCGGACTAGTTTAAAATCAGACAGTTGTGTGCGTCTAATTCGTCAGTATTGAATTGTCGAGTTGTCCAGCATTTCCCCTTGAATTATAGATATCAGAGTCTTTCTATAAGAGAATCATAAATCTGTGCAGTGAAATATTTTTCCACTTTTCTTGAATAACTACTTATTTGAAAGCACTTGATATGTTATCTGATTTTTACTTTTTTTGTTCAAACGAGGAATGCTTTATTCGATGAATGGCCAAAAGTGTTTTTTACCCATAACAGAAAAGGGCGGAACTTGTGATATAATAACATATCAGGCGTGGATTATTAGTACAAAACAATGAGTGAAAATAACGACATCGTATCGGTCGCGATAGAAGAGGAAGTTCAAAATTCATATCTGGATTACGCAATGAGCGTGATAGTTTCGCGTGCAATTCCAGATGTTAGAGACGGGCTGAAACCGGTGCATCGGAGAATAATTCACGCAATGAATGAGACAAGCAATCACTATAACAAGCCATATCGCAAGTCGGCGAGAGTTGTTGGTGAAGTGATGGGAAAATATCACCCACACGGCGATGCAGCAATATATGACACTATGGTGCGTCTCGCTCAAGATTTCAGTCTCCGCCTGCCACTTGTTGATGGACAGGGAAACTTTGGGTCAATGGATGGCGATTCCGCCGCAGCTCCACGTTATACGGAAGCGAGGATGGCGCCTGTTGCTCACGAGTTGGTTGCAAATATCGATGAAGACACGGTGAATTTTGCGCCTAACTATGACGGCACTATAATGGAACCGATTGTTCTTCCGGCAAAATTTCCGAACCTGTTAGTGAACGGCTCAAATGGTATCGCGGTCGGTATGGCAACATATATACCAACCCATAATCTCGGTGAAGTTATAGATGCTTGTTGCGCTGTTCTGGATAATCCAGAATTGACAACTGATGATTTGATGAGGGAATACATCCCGGGACCTGATTTCCCCACTGGTGGAATTATAATGGGAAATGGTGGCATACGGAATGCGTTTAATACAGGACGAGGAACTGTTATTGTTAGAGCAAAAACGAGCATCGTAAAAGACCGTGGCGAAAAGGAAAGTATTATTATTCATGAGATACCTTATCAAGTTAATAAAGCAAAGCTAGTTGAAAGAATTGCGGAATTAGTTAAAGATAAAACTGTCGAAGGAATAAGTGATATACGTGATGAGTCTAACAAAGACGGCGTTAGGATTGTTATCGAGTTACGTAAAGACGTTGTTGGCGAGGTGATTTTAAACCAGCTATTCAAATTTACTCAGCTTCAGACAAATTTGAGCTATAACATGGTTGCTTTGGTTAAAAATCGACCAGTAAAACTGTCGCTTCGAGAAATTATCGATAATTTCATCGAGTTTAGGCAAGAAGTAGTCATAAGGCGAAGTAAATTTAATTTGAAGAAATGTCGAGAAAAAGCGCATATATTGCTTGGGTTCGGATTAGCGATTTCCAATATTGATAAAGTGATTCAGATAATTCGCTCTGCTATAGACCGCTCTGAGGCAAAAGAGAACTTGATGGCAGAGGAGTTTAATGCTGAAAATATTAAATCGCTTTTGGAATTGGTTGATGGTTATTCCGAAAATGCTGAGACGTATAAGCTAACGGAAGAGCAAGCGAATGCAATTTTGGATTTGAGATTACATAAGTTAACAGGTTTAGAGAGGGATAAAATACAAAGCGATTTGAACGAAGTTATCGCACAAATAAATGAATTATTGACGATTTTAGGTTCAAAGCAAAAGGTTATTGAAATTATAAAATCTGAGATGCTGGAGGTTAAGGAAAAATATAATACGCCACGGTTGACCAAAATTGAACAAACTTTTGAGAATGTTGAAGATGAAGATTTGATACAAAAAGAAGACATGGTTGTTACATATACTATGGAAGGATACATTAAGCGAGTGCCTCTTGCAACTTACCGGTCTCAGAAGCGTGGAGGACGCGGTCGAAATGGTATGGAAACCAAGGAGGAGGATATTGTTAAGAGCGTTATAGTCGCTAATACTCACGATGACGTTTTGTTCTTCACAAATGTCGGAAAAGTTTACAAGATGAAGGTGTATAAACTTCCGATAGGTTCGCCAATATCAAAGGGTCGGGCACTTGTTAATATGCTATCAGTCGATGAAAATGAGTCGATTGCGACGATTTTAACAGTGAGAAAAGACGAAGGATTGGATGATAAGACGCTAATTTTTACGACGTCATTTGGGAATGTCAGACGAAATAAATATCAGGATTTTGAAAATATTCAGTCCAACGGAAAACGTGCGATAACACTTGATGACGGAGAAAAGCTCATCGATGTCAGATTTTGCGGAAATGACCAAGATGTTTTCCTAAGCACACGAAATGGCGTTTGCAATCGGTTTCCAGTTGATGATTTGCGAATTTTCGCCGGCAGAAATTCCCATGGAGTGCGCGGTATAAAATTGAAGCCAGGGGATGAGGTCATCTCGATGGCAAATTTGGATAGGTATGACCTCGAAAACATTGAAGAACGAGAGGAATATCTGAAGAACGCTGACAAGTTAAGAAAGCTTGTCAAAAAGGGAAAACTTGAAAATGGCGGAATTGTTGAAGATAGAATGACTACTTTGGCACAAAATGAAAAGTTGATATTGACTGTCACGGAAAATGGATTTGGGAAAATATCATCATCATACGACTATCGTTCGACAAGTCGTGGGACTCAAGGATTTACCAACCTAGCGATAACTTCGAAAAACGGAAAGGTTGTGGCGTCATTCCCGGTTCAATACGATTCGCACATAATGATGGTCACGAACACAGGACGTATCATGAGGTGTTCCGTTGAAGAAATCAGGGTAACCAGACGGCATTCACAAGGTGTTATACTATTCAGGTTAAATGATGGAGAGTTTGTTACTTCTTTGTCTGAAATAAATGAAACCACGGATGCCGAGTCGGAGGAATAGTGTGCTAGAAAAATGTTTACGATAGCCTTCAGATACATATTAAAAAGACTGATAGTAACATTTTTCATAGTCTCTCCCATAATTGTTTTTATGGCGTGGATTGCTATGTCAATAAAATACATTGGATTGATTGCATCTGATGATATTTCATTGATAACATTTTTGAAGTTAATTTTATGTATATCTCCTGGAGTTTGCGGGATAATTTTTCCAGTATGCTTTTTGCTATCGGCGATAATTTCGATTTATGGTTTGCACTCAAATAAAGAGCTTGTTGTATTTTTGAGTTCTGGCAAAAGCCCACTATCTGTGCTGAGCCCTATTCTGTTTTGGGGATGTTGCATAGCGGGTCTCGTTATGTTCTTCAATACTATCGGAGCCCCGCATGCCTATAAAAATTTCGAAACATTGAAAGAGAAAATTCATACCGAAGCTTCAACAAATTTCTTAAAAATGCAGTCATTTAATATTATTGGAAATTCTGTTATATATGTCGGCTCTCGGAAAAATAATTCTTTAGATAATATATTTATATTTCACATTCCCAAAAAAGAAAATGCAATTATGAATATAATAACTGCAAGGCATAGTGCTCTTGTGCGTAGTGGTAACAAAATGTTAGTGCAACTGGAAAATGGATGTAGGCAAGAAATTGATAAAAATGATGATGTAGTGTCTACATTAACATTTGATAGCCTTACATACGATATAACGCAATTTTTTCAAAGTTCTTATAAAAAATTCTCCAAAGTAAATCACAAGACACAATCAGAATTGTTACAAATTGTCCGGCATAGTCCAGATAAAAAAGCGCGAGAAAATTGTTTAGCAGAATATCATTCAAGAATATTGAGCGCAGCTTCTTCGATAATAAATGCGTTAATTGTTGGAATATTGTTAATATGTCCCCGGGAACGATCTCGTGGTAGCAAAGACGCAATACTAGCTTTTTCTTGTGGGACAATATGTCATGTGTGCCTTATGGTTCTAATAAATTCGGCAACGAAAAATAATAATTTAATAGTTCTGAACTATGCTGTGGTATGTGCTTTTATTTTATTTTTGTTTATATTTTTCATCCAGCGAAGGAATTAATGATGTTCTCAACTCTAACGAAATACATTATAAAGACTTTTATAAAGAGTTTTGTTGTGGTTTTTTTATGTTTCTATGTAATCATATCGCTTTTGGAGTTAATGGATGCAGTTCGACAATATTTTTCCGCTGGGTATTCTCCATCAGTTATTCAGATTATAAAAATCACATTATGTCGTGCAACAGTGACGATTGGTACGTTTTTTTCATTTTTGGCTCTGTTCGCGACAATTGTATTTTACACAACGATGCACAATCGTCTTGAGCTTAACCTTATAAAAGGCTCAGGGGTATCACCCTATAAAATCTTACGCATGCTTTTTATTGCAGTTTCTGTTTTGAGCATATCTTATATATTAGTTTTTGATACCTTATCCGTTTATTCGTATAGGGCTCAAGATATTAAAATTTCTAGGCAACAACCTACGGGTGAGAATTTGAACGTTACTAGTAAAGGTGTATGGTTTCGAGATATGTGCGATAACAAATCTTATA
>CADBWU010000009.1 GCA_902798535.1 uncultured Pseudomonadota bacterium | reverse complement strand
CGCAATTTTTGCACTTATCCCTCTGATATCCTTTCATATGCCCATTTTTATGCGTGGCTATGCCCCCCTACATTTCAAACATTTCAGCTCCATGATTTTCCTGGGAAAACAAGATTCCTCTCCGCTCTATCATAGAGCATTGCTAAAGTTATTGTCTCAGTTGACCTCCGCAATTTTTTGCGATGCTCTCGGAGACCATACCAGATATTTCATTTATCCTTTCCTCTGATAAGGTGGATTTTATGGACTGTAGAAGAAGTTCGAATGCAACTGCCTTATTCTCCTCTCCTAACATTTCAGACTTATACACATCAAAAATTTTTATGTCCTGAATTTCGTCTATTCTGAGTTTTTTGATCGCGTTAATGATATCTAGAGCCGAAATAGACTTTTTTACTACAAAAGAAAAATCTCGAGTTGTTGGTTGATACTGCGAGATTTTTAGCGGTTTCACATCTTTCTGTTCCGCAAATTCTGATATGTTGTTTAAGAATAGTTCAAAGCATACAACAGGAATATTAATGTCCATTTTTGCCAATATATTAGGATGTATTTTGCCAAATCGGGCAAGCGTAATATCTTTTTGGTATATATATGTTCCACTACGCCCAGGATGATAATAGCATGGTGCCACTGTTTGCAATCTATAATTCAGACCAAGCATGTTCAACAGTCGTTCTAGTATGGATTTTGCATCGAATACCGAAACATCTTTTTGAGTTTTTTCCCAATTTCTTGAGGTGAATTTTTCTGACATAGTGACAGTCAAAACCATTTCTTCCACTACCCTTCCCTGCTCGTTTCTAAATCTTTTTCCAATTTCGAAAAATTTAGAATTTTTTTGACTTTTGTTCTGAGCGTTTTTTATAGCTTTTAGGTGCGAAGCGACGACTGTTGGACGTAAACTAGAAAATTCAAAGGACGAATCCTGCAAATTTATCAGTTCCGATTCATCAGCAAATAGCAAAGCTGTATTTTTATCTAGAAACGAGAAAGTTTTTATTTCATAAAATCCGTTATAAACCAAAGCATCAGAAATTTTATCAATGTTATAACAATGCAATTTCGGAGCTTGTATTGGCAATTCTTTCTCACTGATGTTTTCATACCCTTGGAGCCTAAGTATTTCCTCGATTACATCCTCCTCAATTTCAAGATCATGCCTCCAACTCGGCGTTTCAAGAATCATTTTTTCAGAATCAATAGATTTTACGATTATCCCTAGCTTGGCAAAATCATTTTCAGCATTGCAAAATATCTCTTTCGATAGACCGGTAATAGCTTTGAATTTTTTATAAGTTAGCTCGATAACATGTTCATTTTTTGGCAATCTGCCATATCTGCCAATATTAGACAACCTACAATTACAGCATTTTGATATCAACTTTGCGGCATATTTTATCGCAACATCAACTGTTTGCGGATCTATACCTCGTTCAAATCTTGTCCTAGCATCGCTATTTATGTTCAATGATTGTCCGGCTTTAGCAATTGCTATTTTGTTAAAATATGCACATTCAATCAGAATATTTTTTGTTGTAGTTGAATATCCGCTCTTTGCCCCCCCCATTATGCCAGCAATTGATAAAACCTCATCATTAGCTGATACAACAATTGCTCCCTCAGGCAAGATAGTCTGTCTATTGTTTAATGTTTCCAAAATTTCACCTTGTCGTGAGTTCCGAACTTTCAGCTTCGGGGGAAGCTTATCGAGGTCATATATATGTAGAGGTTGACCAATGTCTAGACATATATAATTTGCGATATCGACAGGCAAAGATACTAAATTTTGTCCAACAGCTGTCAATCTTTTTGCAATATAATCCGGAGTTTGCCCAAAAATATCGCATACAGCTATCGTTGAAAAATAATTACAATTTGAAGAGTCTATCTCAACATCTATCGGGTTTTCGATATTTTCTGAAATTTCATATTCATCAAGTTCTAACAAATCCCCAGCGCCGATAGCTGACAAATCACGAGCAATTCCTCTAACACTGAAGCAATCGGCTCTATTTGGTGTTATGCTAACGTCAAATATTATGTCATCTATTCCAAGAGCAGAAGCTAGTTCCTGTCCAGGTACAGCGGTAGCAGGCAACTCTATAATTCCATCAGCTTCTTCTCCAAGCAACAGTTCTCGACTAGAACACATCATACCCTGGCTTTCAATTCCACGTATTTTGCCTTTTTTGAGCACTTCTCCATGAATAGGAATAATTGCTCCCACCAAAGCTACAGCGACATGAATTCCCGCCCTAGCGTTTGGTGCACCGCAAACTATCTGTAATGTTTGGGCACCAATGTTAACCTGACAAACCTGCAATCTATCTGCATTCGGGTGCTTCTCTGCGTTTTCTATGAACCCAACAACGAAATTTTTATATTTCTCCCTGTTGTCAATTACATTCTCAACCTCAATGCCCAAAGTTGTGAGTTTGTCAGCGATTTGCTGATACGTCATATTCGTCCTTAGATGATCTTGTAGCCAGTCGAACGTAAATTTCATTGTTATGTTTTAAAAAACGTAGCTTGTTGCTATTCTATCAAAAAATCAGACATTTGTCCTAAGCTCCTAGTTCAAACGCAACTATATGTTCCCCAGAATCCATCAATTTCATTGCTCTCTTATTGACAGGTGGGAAATGTTTCACGTGAAACGTTTTGCAACCATAAATTGAAATAACTGGTCATTATTCTACTTATATATGGTTGTATAGCTCATCGCACACAAAAAATTACGAAAACAAATCTTTTAGTTTCTTGAAAAACTCGAATGACTGTGGACTATTTGTTTTTTCGTCCTCTTCTTTCGCGAATTCTTCTAACAATTCCTTTTGGCGTTTTGTGAGAGAAACTGGAGTTTCCACCATCGCTTCAACAATCAAATCTCCACGACGTGATGAATTTACGACCGGCATCCCGTTGCCTTTCAGATGAAACTGCGCACCTGATTGCGTTCCGTGAGGCACCTTAATTTTACAAATGTTTCCAGCCAAATCAGGCACTTCAAGTTCGCTTCCAAGCGATGCCTTTACCATCGAAATTGGCACTTTACAATACAAATCGTTATCCCGTCTTGTGAAAATTTTGTGAGGCAAAACATTCACAAAAATATACAGGTCACCATTTTCTGCGCCCTTAAATCCAGCTTCGCCCTCCCCTGCCAGCCGTATACGGTTTCCAGTTGCAACGCCTGCAGGTATTGTAACCTCAAGGTTCTTTTCACCTTTGACGCGCCCACTTCCTGTGCACTTCTTGCAAGGATCGGATAACACGCTCCCAGTTCCGCCGCAAGTTGCGCAAGTGCGCTCTATAGTTATAAATCCTTGATTATGACGAACGCTTCCCATCCCCTTGCACGTCGGACATGCCGTTGGTTTCGCTTTTCCTTCGCTTCCGCTCCCTCCGCATGCGCTACACTTCACAAATGTCGTAAATCTGACATTTGCTTTTTTGCCACGAAATGCCTCCTCTAAAGAAACCGTGACATCATAGCGAATATCAGACCCGGGTTGTGCTTGTGGGCGCGCTTGCCGAGCTCCAGTAAAACCGCCGACTATGTCTTCAAAAATATCGGAAAATCCGGAGAACCCACCGGTAAAATCAAAGCCACCAGAAAATCCTCCCTGGCTTCCTCCGAAACCACCACCTTGAAACGCGTCGCTGCCATACCTGTCATATGCCGCACGCTTCTGCTCATCTTTCAAGACATCGTATGCCTCGTTTATCTCCTTAAACTTTTCTTCCGCCTGCTTATTTCCTGGATTTTTGTCTGGGTGATATTGAACAGCAAGTTTCCGATACGCCTTCTTTATGTCATCCTGAGATGCACCTCTGCTTACCCCCAGTATTGCATAATAATCTTTAGCCATAATTACTTCTCCTTAGCCTCTTCATATGATTTTATAACATCGGATATAGTCCCCTTATACGAGAACATTATCTCCGGAATATGATCAACTTCGCCATTTACAATCGCTTTAAATCCTTCTATTGTGTCAGATAATTCAACAAATATACCCTTTCTTCCAGTAAAATTCTCTGCAGATTGGAATGGCTGAGATAGGAACTGTTGTATTTTTCGGGCTCGGCTTACTATAAGTTTGTCCTCATCAGAAAGCTCATCCATGCCGATTATTGCGATGATATCCTGCAATGATTTAAATGTTTGGAGAACATACTGAACATCACGCGCTACCTTATAGTGCTCCTCACCGATAATCGCAGGATCCATCATCCTCGAAGTCGACTCCAGTGGATCTACAGCAGGGAAAATTCCAAATGAGGAAATTTGTCGACTTAAAACAGTCGTTGCATCAAGGTGTATGAACGATGTCACGGCTGAAGGGTCAGTCAAATCGTCCGCAGGCACGTATATCGCCTGAATGCTGGTTATCGAGCCATTTACTGTCGAAGTTATGCGCTCCTGCAAATTGCCCATTTCGGTCGCCAAAGTCGGCTGGTATCCCACTGCTGATGGAATTCGCCCAAGCAATGTTGAAATTTCCGAACCAGCTTGAGTAAATCTGAAAATATTGTCGACGAAGAACAAAACATCTTGTCCTTCAGTGTCGCGAAAATATTCAGCCATCGTGAGCCCTGTTAAGGCAATTCTCGCCCTAGCTCCCGGCGATTCATTCATCTGCCCATAGACCAACGTTGCCTTTGAGCCTTCTTCCCCTGGACGCTTGTTAACCCCGGAAGCTATCATCTCTTCGAATAAATCCGTACCTTCACGCGTCCTCTCTCCAACTCCGGCAAAAACTGAAAATCCGCCGTGCTTTTTCGCAATATTGTTTATCAATTCCATAATGAGCACGGTCTTTCCAACGCCGGCACCTCCAAAAAGACCGATTTTTCCGCCTTTGATGTATGGCGTTAGAAGATCAATAACCTTAATCCCTGTAACTAACATTTCAGTGTTTGTCGATTGTTCTGAAAAAGCTGGAGAATCGCGATGTATCGGAAGGTATGTATCTGTCTTTATAGGTTCGCAGTGATCTATCGGCTCACCAGTCACGTTCAAAACTCTCCCTAAAGTCGCACGTCCTACAGGAACCATAATCGGCGCGTTCGTGTTTATAACCTCCATTCCACGCGCTATGCCATCAGTCGACGCCATAGCAATACATCGCACAATTCGCTCGCCTGTGTGTTGCATAACCTCTAAAGTAATCTCCTTTTGGTCATCATCAACATTTAATTTCAAAGCATCATAAATAGCCGGCAACTCACCGTCAAAATGAACATCGACTACAGCCCCAATAACTTGCGTTACTATTCCAATGTTTTTCTTATTTTCAATTTCCTTCCGCATCTTAACCTCACTGAACACACTCAATACTTGAAACAATCTCAGTCAACTCTTGCGTTATTTTCGCTTGTCTCACTTTGTTGTATAACCCGCTTAATTTATCGTACATATTCCTCGCATTTCGGACTGAATTATCCATAGCCATAACTCGCGCCGAAAGTTCCGCAACCAAATGCTCGGTCATAATTCCGGTAAACAACTTTTGGAGATACATATCGAAAACTGCATTTATAAAATCTATTCTCCCACCTTCGATTTTTGTATATTGCGTTTTCGTTATGTCTTCCTCCGACGCAGGAAATACCTTTTGACATTTTGCTTTTTGAACCAAAACATTCCTAAACTCGCCAGAAACAACATAAACTTCGCTGACCGAATGTTCTTTAACATATTTGGAAACCAGCTCAGACAACAGCTTCACATAACCAGTGACATCATAATGAGAGCCAACCTCCGCCCCCATGTTATCATGAACTTCGCTCAAGCGCGAGGCGCTTTGCGCGAAAATTTCGCCTTTTTTCCCAAAAACTTCAACGTACGCATCAGGATGTTGCCTTATCGCTTCAGCTGCTTTGTCACGCAATGATTGCTGAAACGAACCACAAAACCCTTGGTCTATAGACAAAATTACTATCAATGTTTTCCCTTGTTGGCTCGGAGAAAACCAATAGGCCGTTTCTTGCTCAAATATCAGCTCACGTGTGGCTCTTGAAAACATATCAAACAGAATTTCCGCGCATTGTTTCGACCATTTATTTATGTTATTCACGTGCGCTAGCTTCACAGTTGAAACCATCTTCATCGCATTAGTTGCCTTTATAATGCTTCCAACCGTTTTTATTCTGTCTTTTATGGCTTTCAGATTTTCCACTAGTCTTTCACCTCATTTAACACAATCCACTGCGATTTGAACTTTTTGAGAAAACTGTCCATCTCGCTCTTGAGCTCATCTGTGAGAGATTTAGACTTATCAATCTTCTCCAAAAGTTTCGCTTCCGCATTAGCCGATTTCAGCAAATCATTCTCGAACTTCTTGACTCGCTTTACTGGAATATCTTTCAAATATCCTTTCATAACAGCGTATAACACAATGACATGCTCGGAATTTTTGAAACTGCAATACTGCGGTTGCTTCAATATTTCCAACACCTTCTGTCCATTATCCAGAAGCTCTTTTGTCGCGCTATCCAAATCGCTGCTGAACTGGGAGAACGAAGAAAGCTCATTGTATTGCGCCATCTCGATTTTGATATTACCGGAAACAGCTTTCATAGTTTTCGTTTGCGCCGCAGAACCAACCCTACTCACAGATATACCAATATTTATTGCTGGTCGTACGCCTTTATAGAACAAGTCTGTCTCCAAGAACAGCTGACCATCGGTTATCGAGATGATATTCGTCGGTATATACGCCGCAACGTCCCCAGCTTGTGTTTCCACTATCGGCAAAGCCGTTAGCGACCCTCCGCCTTTCTCATCTGAAAGTTTCGCAGCCCTTTCGAGAAGTCGTGAGTGCAAATAGAATATGTCACCCGGGAAAGCCTCACGCCCTGGAGGTCTGCGCAAAAGCAACGAAATCTGCCGATAAGCGACAGCGTGCTTCGACAAATCATCATAAATAATCAGAGCATGCATTCCATTATCTCTGAAATACTCTCCCATAGCACAGGCCGTATATGGAGCTATATACTGCATCGATGCCGGGTCTGATGCAGTTGCAGCAACGACTATCGTATAATCCATTGCACCGTGTTCCCGCAGCGTCTTAACAATGCGAGCAACAGAGGAACGTTTCTGTCCAATAGCGACATATATGCAATAAACTTTTTCTTTTTCTGAAGCTTTATCGTTATATTGCTTTTGGTTAATTATCGCATCAATAGCAATCGCGGTTTTTCCAGTTTGCCTATCGCCAATAATTAGCTCTCTCTGCCCTCGACCTATTGGAAACAGGGCATCAACTATCCGAACCCCGGTCATCAGTGGCTCATTTATGCTCTGCCTCTCGATTATGCCAGGAGCCGGGTTTTCCATGTTGTATTTCACAACATTGCTTATTGGCGCGCTAGAATCAATTGGATTTCCAAGAGCATCAACGACGCGCCCCAAAATCCCCATTCCGACATTGACATCGACAATTCGGTTCGTGCGCTTCACAACGTCTTTTTCGCGGACTTTAGCGTCGTCACCAACTATGATAACCCCAACATTATCCGCCTCAAGGTTCGTCGCTATGGCACGTATGGTCTCTCCAGTCTCAGATGACACGATATCGACCCATTCGCCGGATTTGACATTATCCAACCCGAAAACGCGAGCTATACCATCGCCGACCGAGAGGACGTATCCCGTCTCGGAAACCTCGACCTGTGGAACAAAATTCGCAATCCGTTCCTGCAAGATATCTGATATTTCAACTGATTTTATTTTCATATTCCCTCTCTAATTTTGTTTCTCTACAAAAATTTTCCAATTGCATAATCTGTGTGGCAACTGAAGTATCAATAACCGTACCACCAGACGAAATTTTTATGCCTGCCAAAAGTTTTTCATCAATTTCATAGTGCACGGCCACTTTATCCGTACAAAATCCAGCAAGCAATTTTTCAAGTTTTTTCCTTTGAACGGCACTTAATTCAGTCACAGAATAGATAACAACGTCTTGTACATGCTTATGTTGTTTGTAAGCTATATCGTATATATATCTTATTTTATCAATGATTTTAAGCCGTGCATTATTAGATACAACTTGTATAAAGTTCAAAAAAAGCGGGCAAAAAGACAAATCTTTTCCAACCGTCTGCCATAACTCATTTGAAACATTCTTCCCCCAACTGCAACTGGATAAAAGTTTTTTCAAATGATGATTTTTAAAAAAAAGATTATCTAATTTTGTAAAGTCTTCACTGATTGCGTCTAGACAGTTGATCTTTTCTCCTTCCAAAAACAAAGCTCTAGCATATCGTCCTTGCAACGAAGTATATAAGATATCCAAATTCTTCGACATTACTAAAACGTTTTTCATAAAGACTCAGTGATCCCTTTGATGATATCACACCCCCCCTCAATTTGCTAGCTTTTGCATAACAGTCATTGTAGAAAAAAATTATTCTGCTTGGCTGTCTCGTAAAACACAATAGCTGAGGAAGCGGATACATTTAGTGTTGGAAAACTGGGGCAAGTTGGGAGTTTGACGATGAAATCTGAATTTTCTTTTTGCAATCTTCTAATTCCATCTCCCTCTGAACCAAAAATCAAACAAGTTTTTCCGACTAAATCCATCTCATGAAGGTGCTTTTCTCCTCTTTCACAAAAAGAAACAATCCAAAAGCCAAAATCCTTTATTTTTTTTATAGCTTGCGATAGATTTTTAACCATTATGATCTTCACGTGTTCAATCCCTCCAGATGCAGCTTTGACCACTATACCATTTATTTTACATGATGATTTTTCACCTATGATTATCGCAGTAATTCCAAAGGCTGCAGCTGATCTTATGATTGCTCCCATATTATGAGGATCAGTTATACCATCTAAAATTGCTATAGCACAATTGTTGGGCGTTTTTTCCAATTCAGTTATGTCGGCATACTTTGTATCTTCCACTTCCATAGCAACACCTTGATGAACGGCGTACTTCGGCAATATTTGCTCAAATTCTTTATTATCTATGTAAACAACTTTTGCCTGTCTGTCCGCTATCCATTGTGGCACTGGCTTCGTTTTCGAAACATATACCTTATAGACTTTTTTTCCAGCCTCCAAGGCATACCTGCAGGCGTGATTCCCGTATATTATCATTTACTTCTTTTTAAGAATGCTAGCCTTCTTCACCTCATGGGAAGCGCTAATCTTGGGAGCCAAAAGATTTCTTGCATACTCCGCCCACTTTGAATTATGGTGTTCTTTTTGCAGCATTTTATTTACGGATTTTGCCTCATTATCCAATCCCATAGCCATATAGCACTCCACTAAACGTAACATCGCTTCAGGCGCATGTATTGTTTTTGGATAATTATCTATCACCGTATTTAATCTACCAATTGCTGCGGCATAGTTAAGTTTATCTTGATAGTATCTTGCTATGTAAACTTCGCGACCGGCTTGATGATTGCGCAAATCATTTATCTTTTCTTTTGCCTTATTGACATATTTTGATTCCGGATACCTAGAACAAAGTTCTTCAAAATACGACTTAGCTGTTATGGTTGATTCCTGATCTCGTTCAATTATTGCCAGTTGTTCATAGTTTATCAACCCTAGCATGTAAATTGCATATGGAACTTTTTCATGCGTTGGATGTGTCTTGACAAAAATTTCGTATGACGAAATCGCTTCATCAAATTTTCCTTTTTTATAATAGCAATCACCAGCTAACAATTCTGCATCCGCAACTAAATGGGAATAAGGATGCAATTTTTCCAACTCTTCAAAGATTTTTGCTGCATCGCCATAATTTTCAGCCTCCATCTCTTTTTTGCCTATTGCGAATATCTCATCAGCTGTATTTTTTTCCATAGATTCGAAATCAATATCTTTCGAACATCCGCACAGCAATATAACTAAAGCAATCAAATAAAACTTTCTCATATTTATTTCTCTTCAATGTACCCAAAATAATTGTATCATATGATAGCATAAAGTACTATACCTATAGAAACTGGAAAATTTACCTAATTCCAGTCGAGCCTATGCCTCCATCAGCCCGCTTGGTTTGCGGTAAATCAGCGACAATTTCCCACGAAGCCCTACAGTAAGGAACAATTATGAGTTGTGCCAACCTCATTCCTGGTTCTATAGTGAATGCTTTTTTAGAATGGTTCATCATTATGAGCTTTATTTCTCCTCTATAATCAGCATCAATTATCCCTGGCGAATTTAGAACTACGACACCAAATTTTGCAGATAGCCCTGATCGGGAGCATATCATCCCAAAATAACCTTCTGGTATGCAGGCGGCAATTCCGGTTGGGATAATTTCGCTCTCTCCTGGATTTAAAACTATTGGTGTATCTATAGATACCCTCAGATCCGCACCGGCACTATACTCTGTTCCGTATGTGGGAGCCTGTGCATTTGCATTCAATTTTTTATAAGTTAATATCATTCTTTATCTCCTGAAAAATTTCCATCACATTAGGGTGATTCGTAATAAGCTCGCGTATATCTCTTAGCTCTTCGGTTTTTATAAGCCTTTTTGCCAGTTCTTTGGCTTGCAAATTGAGTTTTTTTTCAATAGCAATTTTCAATAAAATCCAGTTCTTTTCTATATTGCTTTCTGAAATATTTGCCATCATTAACTGAGCAAGTTCAAAGATATCATGGCGCCCAATCCGCAATAAATAAGTCGCAACTCTGCGATTGGGATTTATAGAAATCGTTTCTTCAATTGTCTTTAAAACCCAATTTGCATCATACGGAATATGTCCTATCTGTGAGTGCTTTTCGTAAAAATCTAATAATAAGCACAGCAAATCGATCCTAGCCACGTATTCTTTGTGCAATCTTTTTAAGAACTCGAACTTTTTACTGTCATTGTCAATAGCTTCAAAATCGAGTAGTTTTAGTTTTATCTCATACTCATTTACATACCTTTGAGTTAGTTCATACTTAAATCTACTTGGTTCAAAATTGAACCTGAGATGATTTTGTTTAGCTTTGACCGCTATTTCCAATAATTCATCCTTGATTATACATATCTCTTTAGCATAATGCTGTATAATATCTTCGGCGAGAACAACGGCTTTTTGTATTTCGCCTATGCGCAAAAGCGCTTGTAGTTCCTGACGTATGATATATATATCAACGCAATGCGTGCCTGTCTTTTCAAAATGTCTTTGTGTGTTGTTCCCCCTTTTCAAAGCCAGAGCCACCTTGAGAATTTTTAGATTATCTGTAACGGCTGTGTTCTCATATAGTTGTATAAAGTCCTTTTCATCCGATACAATCAACCTAGCAATTCCTTTTATCGATTTTTCTTCTTTGGTAGCTTTGTCTTTACTGAATATTGAGCAAATTCCATAAAAAAAGGACTTTACTAAAAATATGACAAAATAGACGAAAACAATCCCCAAGCAAATAATATAACAACCGATTGAAAAAACTTGGTTATAAAGCACAAATTCAAATCTACCAAACTCTCTTGCATACATCTGCAAAATAGCAATAAGTGTTATCGCAAAAATAAATATGCAGAATTTGCGCAAAAATTTCACAAAATTTCTAAAAAATAGCCTTTCGTCATTGATTTTACAAAATCGTATCTTGATAATCAATAAACTTGAGTGACTCTTGTTGACGTGCTAGACTTGGCGAAGTACAATCGTTTTTGATATTTTTGTGTTCGATTTATCTGCTTTAAATAAAGAACAAAGAGAGGCAGTTCAAGCTACGGAAGGAGCAGTGCTAGTATTAGCTGGGGCTGGCACAGGAAAAACACGAGTATTAACTTCAAGAATAGCGTATATTGTTGCAAAACATCTTTGCCAAATAAATGAAATTTTGGCGGTTACTTTTACAAACAAGGCTGCAAATGAAATGAAGGAACGAGCAATAAATCTTCTAAATCAAACAGGAACATTTACTTATTCAGGTGAAAATCTCTGGATTGGAACGTTTCATTCGCTGGCACTTCGAATTATACGTCCATATCATAGTATCTTTAAGAGAAGCTCAAACTTCACAATAGTAGATGCATCAGATCAACTACGCTTGCTCAAAAAACTTACAGCAGAAAACAAAATAGACGATAAGAAAAATACTCCAAAGCAAATTGCATATTACATTAATCGCTGGAAAGACAGGTGTTATAATCCAGAAGAAGCGAAGAAAAGTTCGCAAAGATTTACCGTTGAAGCTATGGCTGCAAATTTGTATCAACCATACCAGGATATGTTGGAATCTTTAGATGCCATTGATTTTGGTGATATTTTAAAAATATCAATCGAACTTTTTAAACAAAATCCAGAAATCTTACAAAGATATCAAGATAAATTTAAGTATATTATGGTAGACGAATACCAAGATACGAATACTGCGCAATATATATGGTTACGATTATTATCTATGGGGCATGGTAATATTTGTTGCGTAGGTGATGATGATCAATCGATTTATAGCTGGAGAGGTGCTGACATCGAGAACATATTGAAATTCGATCAGGATTTTAAAAACAACACAATAATAAGGTTGGGACAGAATTATCGCTCAACTAAAAATATCATAAAAGCCGCAAGCGGACTTATTGAGAACAACACAATGAGGATGAAAAAAAATTTTTGGACAGAAGAAGAAGCAGGATTACCAGTTATAGTAAAAGCCCTGATGAACCCTATAGAGGAAGCAAGATTTATTGCATCACTCATCGAAAATAAACATAGGAATGGATTAGCGTTTAGTAATATCGCTATTTTAGTTCGAGCGACATACCAAACTCGCGTGTTTGAAGAGCGTTTCTTGGCCGAGGGGATACCATACATCGTTGTGGGGGGGCTAAAATTTTACGAGCGCAAGGAAGTTAAAGACGCCATAGCATATTTGAAATTGACAATTAATCCAGATGACGGAATAGCATTCGAGCGAATTGTAAATTTACCCAAGCGAGGAATTGGGACAACGTCCATAAACAAATTCTATACTCTAGCTAGAGAAAATTCGATTTCATTACCCAAAGCCGCTTTAGAGGTTGCCAAAAATTCGAAATCGGCCTCAAATACCAAACTTTTAAATTTCTTCAACCAGTTGGACAATTGGCGTCAAGATATTGAGATTTTATCTCCTGCCGATTTAATGCAGAAAATTCTAAATGAATCTGGGTATATAGGGATGCTAAAAGAATCAAAAAATATTGAAGATGAAGCTCGCTTGGAAACTCTGGATGAATTGATTAAGTCGCTTGAAGAATTTGATGATACTCAAGAATTTCTTGATTATGTCAGCTTAGTGATGGATAAAACAAACACAAACAACAGCGACACTCTGACTATCTCGACTATTCACGCAGCTAAAGGACTTGAGTTTCACACAATCTTTATTCCAGGATTTGAAGAAAACATTCTGCCACACCAAAAATCAATCTTAGAAAAAGGAGATGTTGGAATAGAAGAGGAGCGGAGGCTGTGCTATGTTGCCATCACTAGGGCTAAACGCGAAGCCTACATAACCTTTTGCAACAGACGGGGGGCATTCGGCTCTTCAAATCCAACCTATACCTCCCCTTCCCGCTTCCTCAAGGATCTACCGCGCAACTGCATCCGAATCGTATGACCCATTTCCAGATTTCCAGCTTATAAAAAGGAAAACTGTATACGGATACTAATATATCATCAGCAAATCTGAGACTTGTTTTGCCGAAAGTTAAGCATTATAGCAAGTTATTGCAGATGCTAGGGCTCTCTATCGCATTGCTTTTACACAGCAGAATGCTTCCTGGTTGATATACTTTCTAAACACTAAAATGAGAGATTCACATTAGCAATGTAATGTGATAGATGGGAAAAAGGGTGGAAATTATTTTTCCAGGCAAATTATGGAGCTGAAATGTTTGAAATGTGAATGCACAGCTATGCATAAAAACAGACGTATGAAGGGATACCAGAGGTATAAGTGCAAAAATTGTGGGTATCAATGTACAAATGTGACACTACGAGGTACCCCAGAAGAAGACAAGAGTCTGGATTATCAATGAACACTACGGAAAAAATAGTGGGAGTAACAACCAAAAGCGTGATGCGATGGGTACATCGTTTTATATCAGAGAAGCCTGATATTTCGGTGGTTACGGAGGCAAAAATGGATAAAATGTATCATTAATTGTGGCTCTGGAAAACTATTGATTATTTGATGAGCTGTTGGACATCGTGATACCAAAATTTGATAGAAATTTACGACAGTATGAAATTTGAGGAATTTCCTCATGTTTATTCTAAACGATATGAAATCTACAAGGGATTTATCCCAGAGATAACTTAACACAGTCTAAGAAATACACTTCACCAATCGAACGCAATAATGAGCAGAAAAGACTTGGATAGTTGCGTTCCGCAGACGTTCTATCGTAGTTACAAGAACTTTTGAAAATCTAGCTATTTCATTGAAGCTGTTCGCCAGATTTTGTATCAATGGACTATCGATGAATTAATTGCATTGCTATGGTGCATCTCTCTAAAAACATACCACATCGCGCCTTATTAAAAAATGTGGTAGAATTATATCAAAGGTTTTTGAAAAGGATGTTCAAAATGAATTACAATTTCAATCAAAGCCCAGTACTCGAAGCAGGAAATGGTTTGCAAAAGTACATGATATCAGTGTTTAATCGAATGTTTATGGCGCTTTGCTTAACTGGTCTTGTGTCGTTCGCCTGCTCTTCCAATCCAGCAGTTATGCAAGTTATGACCGGTGGTTTTTCAGTAATAGTAATACTAATGATAGCCACATTGGGAATAGTACTGTATCTATCCACGCAAATAAAAAAAATATCCGCAGAACGAGCAAATATTTTGTTCTGGATATATTCCGCGCTGATCGGTTTATCGATATCTCCTATATTCGTGCTCTATACTGGAGAAAGCCTCGCTAACGCGTTCTTCACTACAGCGATTTTCTTTGGTGGAATGAGCTTGTATGGATATGTGACAAAAAAAGACCTAACAGGAGTGGGATCATTTATGACAGTTGGGCTATTCTCAATCATAATTGCATCCGTAATCAACCTATTCCTTAAAAGTTCAGCTCTGCAACTAGGATTGTCGGCAATATCGATTGTAGTATTCTGTGGACTAACAGCTTATGACATACAGAAAATACGGGCATTTTATAATCCTGCGATGAGCGAAGAGGATATAAAGAAACGTTCTATCATTGGAGCGCTTGCGCTTTATTTGGATTTTATGAATCTTTTCCTAGCATTGCTTCGCTTTCTGGGTAATAGAAAATAATTATATTTTTTAAATAACTAAGACAATACGCCCTGACTAAAAATCAGGGCGTATTTACCATTGAGTTCGGTGCTTAGTTAAAACACATGGACGAATAAGCAAGTTTTTGGTATCATTGATAAAAGAATTTCAATGATTGAATTGGTATGAATTTTTCAGGAAAGACAGCATATAGGACGCATACATGCGATGAGCTGCGTATTGACAATGTAGGACAAGAAGTAACTTTATGTGGATTTGTGCATCGCATCAGAGATCACGGAGGATTACTTTTTATAGATTTGCGTGATCATTATGGTATGACGCAGTGTGTGCTTCAAGAAACTGGTGAAGCATTTAAGATAGCAGAAAATCTCAAGGATGAGACGATTGTTTCGATAACAGGAAAAGTCGTCAAGCGATCAGAAGATACGATAAATCCCAATATGCCAACCGGGGAAATTGAGATTTATATTGATAAGATAGAAGTGCTATCAGCACCAGAAACACAATTGCCATTGCAAATCAATGTTGAAAATGAATTTCCGGAAGATACAAGGTTAACTTACCGCTATCTTGATCTTCGTAAAAAGGAAAATCACGACAACATCATTTTGCGTTCTAAAATAATTTCGCACATACGTGCTGAAATGACCAACCGTGGTTTTCTTGAAATTCAAACGCCAATTTTGACATCATCATCTCCAGAAGGAGCTCGAGATTATTTAGTTCCAAGCCGAATTCATCATGGAAAATTTTACGCATTGCCACAAGCACCGCAGCAATTTAAACAACTTTTAATGGTTGCTGGCTTTGATCGCTATTTTCAGATAGCTCCTTGTTTTAGGGATGAAGATGCCCGAGCCGATAGATCTCCTGGCGAATTTTACCAACTCGATATGGAAATGAGTTTTGCCTCACAAGAGGATGTTTTCGAAGCTATAGAGCCGGTATTGTATAGCACATTTACCAAGTTTGCTCCGAAAGGATATACAGTTACTGATTACCCATTCCCGAGGATTACTTTCGATAACGCTATGTTACATTATGGGTGCGATAAGCCAGATTTAAGAAATCCATTGATTATCGAAGATTTGACCGAGGCCTTCAGAAATTCCGGATTTGCTGCATTCGCAAACGGAATAGCGAATGGGGCAAAAGTACGAAGCATAAATGTTCCAGGATGCACGAAAGAACCAAGGAGTTTTTTCGATAAATTGAACGATTGGGCAAAAGAACTAGGTTTGCCAGGACTTGGATATATCTCATTGACAAATGAAGGTGAATATAAAGGCCCCATAGTCAAATTCCTGAACGAAACAGAGCTTGCTGAAATTGCTCGAATAAATCACACGGTTCCAGGGGACGTGGTATTTTTCATTTGCGATAAAAATGCTGCGAGCTTAGCAGGAGCCGTGCGCACAAAGTTAGCTAATTCATTGGACTTAATCGAAACGAATGCTTATAAGTTCTGTTGGGTTGTTGATTTTCCAATGTATGAATATGATGAAGAACTGAAGCAAATTGTATTTTCACATAATCCATTCTCGATGCCACAAGGCGGTCTTAAGGCATTGGAAACAATGAATCCATTGGATATTAAGGCATACCAATACGACATCGTTTGCAATGGGATTGAACTCTCCAGTGGGGCAATACGAAACCATGTTCCAGAAATCATGTATAAAGCATTCGAAATAGCAGGATATGGCAGAGAGGTGGTAGATAATAAGTTCAGGGCCATGATAAAAGCATTTAAATATGGCGCGCCTCCACATGGTGGTTGCGCTCCTGGAATAGACCGCATGGTAATGCTGTTGGCAAACACTGAAAATATACGCGAAGTCATTGCGTTTCCGTTTAACCAAAAAGCTGAGGACTTGATGATGGGGGCTCCTGCCGAAGTGACCCCACAACAACTTAAAGAGTTGCACATAGCAATTTTGCCACAGATAAAAAAATAACAACCATGACCGAGAGCACTATCTCCCGAGCTCTCGGTCATATTTTGACTTATGGCGATGTTAAATAAGATAAAAAAATTCATAGAAAAATCTAAAGAAAATTTGATATATCGGGAATTGCCGAAATATGCTGGCAATTATATTGACTTTTCTAGCAATGATTATCTGGGATTATCGAAAAGCCCAGAAGTTATTGACGCCGGCATAGAGGCATCGCAAATGTATGGCTCAGGAGCGACTGGTTCTCGCTTGCTGTCTGGAAATTCAGATTTGTTTGAAAATTTTGAAAAGCAGATTGCTATTGATAAAAAAACAGAGTCGGCCTTGATATTCAATTCTGGATTTCAGGCAAATTCAGGTGTATTAGAATGCTTGACCGATAAAAATACATTGGTCATTTTTGACATGCTTAATCACGCCAGCATGTATCAAGGAATATTCGCAAGTGGGACAAAGCTCAAACGCTTTCAGCATCTGGACTATACGCATTTGGACGACATTCTAAAAAACTTTTCTAAAGAGTATGCAAATATCATTATTGTCTCAGAAACAGTGTTCGGAATGGACGGGGATATTGCCGACATACAAGCACTGATAGACTTATCTGAAAAATACGGGGCTATGCTTTATCTCGACGAAGCGCATGCTACCGGGCTTTATGGCAAAAATGGCTATGGCTTTTCGACAAATTTCGATTTTGATAATGAAAAAACCATTATAATGGGAACTTTCAGTAAAGCTCTGGGCTCAAGCGGAGCGTATGTTGCATGTTCGGCATTTGTAAAAGATTTTTTGATAAACAAATGCAAAAGTTTCATATATTCCACCGCTCTTTCGCCATTTTGCATTGGCGCCGCTCAAAAAGCATGGTCAATGCTACCATCCCTCGGAGATTTACGGCGAAACATTATGCAGCAAGCAGATAGGGTGAGAAGCATCTTAAATGGATCCGGTAGTGGAACAAATATAGTTCCGCTCTTGTTTAAAACTACCGATGAGATGATGAATAAAAGGCAACTTTTGCAAAATAACGGCATTATAGTTTCTGGAATACGACCACCGACATCACCAACTCCACGCCTGAGAATTGCTGTTAGTGCAATTCATTCGAACGACGATATTGAACAATTGATTAGAATTTTTGCAAAATGAAAAATTATTTATTAGCACATGGTTTCGGATTTACAAATGACTATTGGCGAAAACTAACCCCACTTCTTGGTGGAGAAATATATTTTTTTGATTCTCCAGATTTGGATAGCTCGAAAACATATATAGGCATTGGGCATTCGTTGGGGTTTTTAAAATTGAATAATTCAGGCTTGAAGTTCGAAACATTAGTTGCGCTACAGGGATTTTTGAACTATTGTGGCAGTTCTGGCAGAATGCGAAAAATTCGTGAAATAGCCCTGCAAAAAATGCGAAATAAAATAATTGAAAACAAAAATGAAAGCCTGAGACAATTCCGTATATTTTGCGGATACGACGCTCCGATTACAACTGATACAGCATTACAAATGCTACTATCTGAATTGGAAATGATGGAACATAGTTACCAACATTGCGGAGTTAAAACTTTGGTTATAGGAAGTGCAGATGATCTAATTGTCCCAATGTCGATCATAAATGATAACTTTGCAAACCTCAATGATGTGACAATATTGCAATTAGATAGTGGAAGACATGCCCTTGGCTATCTGTACCCAAAGCTTATTGCAAGGAAGATTTTGGATTCGAAATTATGCCCTAATATCTAGGATATTACCCCAGATTACCTGGTGACAAAAAGCATGATTTTGTTGGGGGTATAGATGGTTTGCTTTTTGCAATTAAACATAAATTTAAGATAAATATATTATGCAATAACGGAAATTGTGCCCATCGTCAAATAGGAAATTGGTGCAACTTTTCAGAATAACAGGCCATTACTCAACAACAATCGATACACAGTCACTCATCTCTCATTGTTATTGTTTTATCAAGAACTGCTGTATGTGTTCAACCGCTCAGATGAACTATAAACTCATTACCAAACGAAATATTTTGCTCGATGCGAAATATTTCGTAACTTAACAAACTAGCTCACGTTAGTTTTGGTAATGTTTTATATATGCCCTCAGCCGGTCTAATGTTCGCTCTTTTCCTAGTATGGCAATTATCTCAAAAACACTAGGGGATATTAGCTTACCGCACAGTGCGCCACGTATTGCTTGTGCGATTTCAACTAGCTTGATACCATGGTTTTTAGCTAATTCTTTTACCTTGTCGCACAACGCTTGCTCATTCAATGATTTCATTGAGTTCACAATCGCAATAACTTCATCGAGCAATTTCAGATGTTGCGGAGTTGCATATTTTAAACAAGTATCATCATACCTCCCAGGAGCTCCCATATATATCTGCACTGCATCCACTAATTCCAATATAGTTTTTGCTCGTTCCTTTAGACTATCCATTCCTGCCAAAATACAACGTTCTTGTTCGGCGTCTAGTTCGGATTGCAAGAAAGGCTTCATATATTCTAGTAATGACTTGTTATCACGCTCCCTCATGTAGTGGGCATTCAAATTTTGCAATTTTGCCATATCAAATCTGGATGGAGATCTTCCAACATTGTCGAAATCAAACCACTCAATTGCTTGCGTCCTTGTTATTACCTCATCATCTCCGTGACTCCAGCCAAGTCTCAAAAGATAGTTAGAAATAGCTTCAGGGAGATAGCCCAACATTTTATAATCCTGTGCACTCGCTGCACCATGTCGTTTCGACAATTTCGCTCCATCTGGCCCATATATTAGTGGAATGTGTCCAAACCTGGGGATATCCCAGTTACAGGCTCTGTATATTTGTATTTGTCTAAATGTGTTCGTTAAATGGTCATCTCCTCGTATGACATGCGTTACTCCCATATCGTGATCGTCCACTACTACAGAAAGCATATATGTTGGAGTTTCATCAGACCGCAATAACACAAGATCATCCATTTGCGAATTTTCTATCGTTACTTCGCCTTGAACCAAATCATCAACAGTTGTTCTGCCAACATTATCCGCTTTTAGGCGTATAACCGGATTTTTCCCGGCAATTTTCTCTGAGCACCCCCTGCATTTTCCATCATACTTATATGATTTACCTGCTTTTAATGCCTCCTCTTTTTTTGCAGCTAATTCTTCTGGAGAACAGTAACAATAATACGCCTTTCCCTGCTTTACTAGGTCTTCCGCTACTGCTTTATGTCGCTCTATATTGTTTGACTGAATTACAGGCTCTTCATCCCAATCTATCTCAA
Organism: uncultured Pseudomonadota bacterium; assembly: GCA_902798535.1. Taxonomy (GTDB): domain Bacteria; phylum Pseudomonadota; class Alphaproteobacteria; order RUG11792; family RUG11792; genus RUG11420. Next base: position 3,375 of record CADBWU010000009.1, on the reverse strand, counting down.
GCCATTTTAAAATTTCGAATATAGACTTGGTATTTTCTTCTGTTGAACGCAACTTATCCGTGTCTTCTATACGTAGCAAAAACTTCCCATTGTTATGCCTTGCGAATAACCAATTAAAAAGCGCTGTGCGAACAGAACCAATATGCAGTACCCCTGTTGGGCTTGGGGCAAATCTAACCCTGATATGACTCATCACCATCATCCCTACCAAGAACATCGTCTAAATCATTAAGGGCTTTCAAATCGTCTTCGTCCAGTTCCTCAGCTTCACTGTCATCATCAGTTTCATCAAAATTATCAGGTTCAAGCATCAATTCCTCGAGTGTTTTCTCGGTATTTTCCTCATGGTCAAAAGATGTATCATCTCCTTCATAAGTTACTCTTTTTGCGAGCTCTCTCAGTCCTTCTATAGAGATCGTTTCTCCGGCTATTTCTCTTAATGCAATAATAGTTGATTTATCATTATCTCTTGAAATTGAAGGCATTGCTCCATGTTCTATGTCCTTAGCTCTTTTCGATGCCATCAAAACCAATTCAAATCTATTAGGCACCTTTTCAATGCAATCTTCGACCGTAACTCTTGCCATTCGCCATTACATAACACGTAACATCATTCAATGATTTTATCACATATTTCTCCTTTTCCAAGATCTTTTAAGAAGTGGCATTAAAGAATTTTGGAAACTTTGTGCAAAGAGGTATACTGGAAAGACGTCAATTTATAGACTTGTTTTGGGATTAAAATATGAAAATTTGGCATCCATTCACGCAAGAGAAAATCTCCTCCAAACCGTTAAAAATAGTAAGTGGAGAGAAAGAGTATTTATATGATGAAACTGGCAAGCAATATGTAGATATGATTTCCAGCTGGTGGGTTAATATTTTGGGACACTCTCAGCCGGAAATAGCGGATGCCATAGCGAAGCAAGCTCACACTCTTGAACACGTGATTTTTGCGGGATATACTCACGAACCAGCTGAAAATTTGGTTGAAATTTTATCGAAGCATTTACCGAACAGTTTGACAAAATTTTTCTTTTCGGACAATGGTTCTACAGCGGTAGAAGTTGCCTTAAAGATAGCATATCAGTATTTTTTAAACCAAGGCATCAATGACAGAGATATTTTTATAAACCTCGAAGGAGCATACCATGGCGACACTATCGGAGCAATGAGTGCAGCTGGTGCATCTTCAGAATATCACTCGAAGTTCAAAAAATTTTTCTTTGAAACATTTTCTATAAGATTTCCGAAAAATACTGAAGATGAGGAATTATCAGTTTATGAACTCGAAAGATTTTTGAAAGAGAATCATCAGAAGGTTTGCGCACTCATAATAGAACCATTGGTTCAAGGAGCGGCTGGTATGAAAATGTATTCGCCACAATTTTTAGACAGGATTGTGGAAGTTGTAAGAAAATGTGGTATTCTCATCATTTTTGATGAGGTCATGACTGGTTTTTACCGAACTGGGACAATGTTTGCTATGAACCAAGTCAAAAATAAGCCAGATATCGTATGTCTATCTAAAGCACTAACTGGAGGTTTCATGCCGATGTCGTTGACAGTGACTACTGAAAAGATATATGAAGCGTTTTGGTCCGATGATTGGAACAAGGCATTCATTCATGGGCATTCATATACTGCAAATCCACTTGCCTGCGCAGCAGCGTGTGCTACGCAAAAGATTTTGCAAACGGATGAAATTCAAAAAAATATCAAAATGATTTCTGAAACTCATGTTGCCCGTTTAAACGAACTACCAAACAAAAACCTAATTGCAAAAAGATCATGTGGGACAATTTCCGCAATCGATTTAAATTCATCTAAATTAGCAAAGAATGTGGCAAATCTGATGTTCGAACAAGGAATAATTATGCGCCCATTGAATAACACGATATATTTCATTCCGCCATATTGCATATCGATTAAAAATTTGGACAGAGCTTATGATATACTGACCGATTTTTTAAAATGAATTTCAGCCCCCCCTTTTTCTGTCTTTTTAATAAAAAAGTAACATTATTATGCAAAACTCTCTTCTAGTGCCTTATGAGGGCGTATGAAGATTGTATGCAGTTTTTTGCTTGTAAAGTGTTGGATAAAAATGGCGAAGTAATAGAGAAAACTGTTTTTGCTGAAGAAGATTTTGATTTCGCAGAATTTTTTAAAAAATCTGAATTAATTTTTATATCAAAGATGGTTCAAAAATCATCTATAAAAAAACCTATTATAGAGTTCACTTTGCCGTTTTTTAGAAACCTAAATCATCTAATCAAAAACAAGCTAAATTTACTTGAATCCTTAAATATTATAAAAAATTTGTTTCAAAACGAAGAAGCGCAGGCAATTGTAAATACTGTTATTCAACAAATATATTCAGGAGGAAGTTTGTCGCAAGTTTTGTCAAAATTTGATAGGTATTTTGATAAAGTTTGCGTCAAATCAATCGAGATTTCTGAGAAAACTGCCGAATTGCCCAATACACTCGAAAAAATTGTGTTTCAGCTGGAAAAAAATGAAAAACTCAAACATAGAATTAAAGAATCCATGAGATATCCCATCATACTGTTGCTTTTTATTGGATGTGTTTTTATTTTTTGGATTTTTGTCTTAATTCCAAAATTTGCTGAGCTTTTCAGTGAGATGAATGTCGAACTTCCGACTATTTCTCGCATTGTAATATCTTTTAGTAAAATAGTGTCAGATCATGTGTTGTATATTTTATTCGCCATAGTTGGATTGGTATTTGCTGCAAGATATATCACAAATAAATATCCGCTTACACACCTGAACAGTATTTTTTTAGGAAAGCTCAAACGAGAGATAAATATTCATAATTTCTTTGTTGCGATGGAAATTATGCTTTATGACAAAATAAACTTGCTGGAAGCCCTTGAATGTACGGAGGATATCGTTCTGCAAGTTAGAGATGTTATAAATTCTGTGAGATCTGGTGTTACTCTGTTATCGGCACTTCGGAAGTCAAAAATTTTGAATGAGTATGAATTGTCAATAATAGGCGCAGCTGAACGAGCTGGGAATCTTTGGTCAGCATTTCAATCTGCTTCGGATATTTCTGGGCAAAATATCGAAAATAAGTTACGGAGAATCGTCGCAATTCTACAACCCGTAGCAATAACTTTCATAGGGGTGTTGGTAATCGTTTTTGTTTATGCCATGATCTTTCCACTTTATTCAAATCTAAACGTGGTATTTTGAAGCAACAAAGGCAAATTCATCAAATATAATTAGCGGGGCGCGATGTGGTATGTTTTTATTTTACCACATCGCGCCCCATAGCCTGTCAAGGTACGCATACGCTCAGCTCCCAACAGTCAATGACCTTCGGTCACTGACTGCTGGTCGCTGACC
>CADBWU010000008.1:892-27493 GCA_902798535.1 uncultured Pseudomonadota bacterium | reverse complement strand
ATCACAATTCCAAACTATCTGATTTAATTCGCTTCTGAAATCATGTATGCTATTTTTAGCTTTAACAGCTTCCATAGCTATAACATCGCTCGAAATGGAGGCAAATATAGCTATAGAACTACCTAAGCATAGCCCCCCCCCGAACAAACACTTCTTTTTAAACATTTCTATACACCCCTTAAAAAAACTACGGGTATCAATACCCCTCTCTTAAATATTCTAGCATATTTTTCATGGCTAAGCAAATTATTGGGATTGACAAGTATATTAACAAAGAAGCATTCCGCTATGGAGCAGCCAGGCATTTGAGAGTTCTGGCATTTGTATAGATTTGCTGTAACGCTTGGTTTTTCGGTGTAATCTGGTGAGGTAGTAGAGTATATAACTTTAGATACAAAGCAAGTCTCAAATTTGCTGATGACGTGTTTGATATCCGCATTTATGCCCGGCTCTTCTTCGTATGAAAATTTTTATCGGTACAGGCAATTTTTAAATTATTTTATCGATTAATTTTCTTAAAAATGAAGTTTTTCCGGGGGGGGTACTTCAAATCTTTTTCCTATCGACAGCAGTCCAAACTCGTGTTCTTCGCTCCTTGTAATATACATATGCAATTCATCAATCCTTACTGTTGAGCTTTCTTTTAAAACCTTAAGACCAGCTTTCTGTATCCGGTTTATAATGGGCTGATGCCTATAATTGTTATTGAAAATTTTACTTACAATTCGAGGACTTCTTCGAAATCCATGGTTCTCCAGATACAATCTAAAGCGTATTTTTTCTTAGTCCGAATACCTCACTCCAACATCCGTTTCTACTTGGTTTTTATTTTTTAATCAATACCTCCGATATTCGTTCATATGACCAGTCTTATATACACATTAAATGCATTGCGGTATCCTGACAAAAGAGGATTTTGTTTGGTGTTACCGTATTGCTTTGCCGGGGTGAATATCTCCTTTTTTTTAAGGTATTTTTAAAATAAAATGACAAAATGAGTTTCGGATATTAAAAATCTAAGACAAAATGGATGGCATATTAAATTGCACAATCGGTGAACTAGAAAAGATTTTTGAGAATAATGGGTTTCCAAAATACAGAGCAAAGCAAGTCTTTGTTTGGTTGTATAGATTTGGCTCGAGAGCATTTGATGGAATGACTAACATAAGCAGAAATATGCAAAATGAACTTAGCAAAATGTTTTATATTTATCGCCCTATAATAGCCAATGTAAGACATTCTAGCGATGGCACGATAAAGTTTCTGTTTCAGCTAGCCGATTTGAACACTATAGAAACAGTTTTTATTCCAGAAACTAGGCGTAATACCATATGTATATCTACTCAGGTTGGTTGTACTGTCGGATGTAAATTTTGCAATACTGGATATAACGGTTTTATCAGAAATCTCACGGCCGAAGAAATAATTTCTCAATTTTTAGCAGTAAAAGATTATTTAAAGTTATGGGATTCAGAAAAAGAACGTCTTTCAAACATTGTGTATATGGGAATGGGCGAACCACTTTTTAATTATGAAAATGTTCTTAAATCAATGCAAAATCTCATGTATGACGAAAATGAAGGCATATCTCGTCGCCGAATTACTCTTTCGACTTCCGGAATTGCTCCTGTTATCGAACAGTTAGCAAAGGATTTACCTTGTCGACTAGCTATATCTTTGCATGCTCCGAATGATTATATTCGTAGCCAAATCATGCCAATAAATAATATATACAATATAGAGAGTATTCTTAATACCTGTAAAATATATTCAAATTATCACAAATATCTAAAGATTACATTTGAATACTTGTTATTGAAAGATATCAATGATACAGATGAGTGCGCGCATGAACTTATTGCATTACTAAAACCCATTCATGCAAAAGTAAACTTAATTCAATTCAATCAATGGAAAGGATGCTCATTCGCCCCGTCCAAAAGGGCACAAAGATTCTCTAATATCCTACAAAAAGCTGGGCTAGAAGCACCAATCAGAGCCAGGAGAGGTGTTGACATTATGGCAGCCTGCGGCCAACTGCAATCTCATGGTCGGGAAGAGCGGATTTGAACCGCCGCCCCCTTGCTCCCGAAGCAAGTGCGCTACCAGGCTGCGCTACTTCCCGAAACACACACAACACGCACAATAAGGGAAAATATTTCCCCAACTGTGCTTTATTTTATTGTTTCTATCTTGCGTAGAACTCTATGACAAGATTAGGTTCAACATTCTCAGAATAAGGAATATCTTCTATGTTTGGAATGTTGATAAATTTCCCCTTACGCTCCGGCTTTATTACTTCAAAATAGCTCGGCACATCACGCTTTTGCGCCTGCTCAAGTTGCGGTTGCATAACATCAGCCATTTTGTCTTGAATCTCTATCTCATCGCCAATTCTTAATTTATAAGACGGCGCTGTTGTAATTTTTCCATTCACCTTGATCTTGCGATGCGTAATCAACTGACGGGCACTTTTCACACTTGACGCAAAATTTAATCTGAACACTGCAGTTTCTAGACGGCTTTCAAGACTTGCTATCATATCAGATATAGTCTGTTTACGGCTAGCTGCCGATGCGTCATGGATACGTCTCAAAACGTGCTCAGAAATACATCCGTATTCCTTTCTAATTCTTTGTTTCGCTGCAAGTTGCAACGCGTATGGCTTTTTATTCACAATTCCCTTTTCATTAAGCCTTCAAATCATTCCTAATCAGAAGTCTATCACAAAAATCATGACGATGCAAAACCAAAGTCCATCTGCACCTCATTTCTAGTGAACTTATACGCTACTTTGCGATTTTAGTGAATTTGATGTAAAATCATCGGATATAAAGTTTTGTGGATGTCCTATGCCTATCACTTGTTATTTGTTATCGCCAAGGGGGTATTGTTCTGGTGTAACCAGGGCTGTAAATATGGCTAATCAAGTTCTAAAATTATACGGCAGTTTTTATGTAACTGAAGATGTTATCCACAACAAAGTTTTTGTTAAGCAATTGGAGCAACAAGGAATGACTAAAGTCGAATCGATAGATGATATTCCTGATGGAGCCACGGTTTTGTTTTCTGCGCATGGTGTTTCTCCGCGAGTTGTTGATAGGGCAGAAAAAAAAGGATTGACAGTGATAGATGCGACTTGCCCCATAGTCAAATCTATTCAAAATGAAGTCAAATTAGCGAGCGAACAAGGCAAGAAAATTATCATTATTGGACATAAATCTCATGCAGAGATAGTGGCTCTGATGGGATGCGCCAATAATACGAAATTTTACGTTGTTTATAATGAAATTGATATAGATTTACTGCCAGATTTTTCGGACGATGAAGTGGTGTATTTCACGCAGACTACTCTCGATTACTCTATGGTAGAGCGAATTGTTACGAAATTAACAGAAAAGTTTCCCAAAATAAAATCGGGAAGCAAAAATAATGTGTGCTATGCCACTCGAGAGCGTCAGGATGTTGTTAGAAGAGTGGCGAAACAAATTGATTTGTTGCTAGTTATCGGTTCGTCTCATTCCTCAAATGCGAAACGACTGATTGAAGTAGCACTTGATTCTGGTGTTAAGAAAGCCATTTTAATTGAGTCAAAAGATGATCTTGATGTTGATGAATTGCTTAATGTGAATTCAATGGCGATAACATCCGCAGCATCAACTCCAGAAGGGTTAGTGCAAGATTTAGTTGTTTATTTGCGGGAAAAATTTGATATTGTTACAAAGGAATTTAGCTTTCACGATGACACAAAAAGATAAGCCAAAACTAACCCCAATGTTGCAACAATATTGCGACGAAAAGAAAAACTATCCGGATGCTTTGTTGTTGTATAGGTTGGGTGATTTCTATGAGTTGTTTTTCGAAGATGCTGAGATTGCATCAAAGGAATTAGGGTTGGTTTTGACAAAACGGAATGACGCACCTATGTGTGGCATTCCTTGGCACGCTTCTGAAATGTATCTGACAAAATTAATCAAGGCAGGGTATAGAGTAGCTATTTGTGAACAAATGGAAACCCCTGAAGAGGCGAAAAGACGAGGCGGTTCCAATGCGACTATTGAACGCAAGGTAACCCGAATAATCACCAAGGGCACGCTTATCGAGCAAGAGCTTTTAGTTGGAAAGCAAAATAATTTTCTTTTGGCTATGTCGGGTATCGGCAGCGATGGAGCGATAGCCATAGCTTATGCTGATATCTCAACTGGTAGATTTGTTGTTGATGAAATTCCTGCTTCTGAACTTTCGTCTACGTTAGCTAAGGTGGAACCTTCTGAGATTATCTGCAATGACAGTTTGCTAACCGATAAAGAAGTTTTAGAAATTTTGGATAATTATAAATCGATGATTAGATCTATCCCAAGCTCGAAATTCGCGCAAACTGCTGGACAAGAACGTTTAGCAAAATTTTTTGGCATCAAATTCATCGATTCTTTTGGCAATCTTTCAAAACGACTTATTGAAGTTGCTTCAGCTATAGTAGATTATGTGATGGAAGTATATAAATCTGAGAAGGTAAATCTAACTTTCCCAAAATTAGTAAATCATTCAGAACACGTAGCTTTGGATAGTTTCACCAGAAAAAGTTTAGAATTAACAACAGCACAATCTGGAGATAAAAAAAGCACATTGCTATATAACATAGACAGAACCAAAACATCTCAGGGTGGAAGAATGCTTGCAAGGTGGCTTATGGAACCTCTGTCAAGTGTGGAAAAAATTAACAAACGTTTGGATTTTGTCGAATTTTTTACGAGAAATACTGGATTTTTGTCCGTAGTAGATATGCATTTTTCAGGATTCCCTGATCTTGAACGTTCGATAACAAGGATAGTGATGGGGAAAGCTAGTCCAAGAGATTTGAAATGTATCGCTGTATCCTTAAGAAGGGCTTTAGAGCTTGATAGGTATGCTGCCAAATATCCCGAATTAAAAAATTTGCGACTCTCATTTGATGGAAGCGAAAAACTTATTGAGACACTGGAAAATGCGCTGACAGATGAGGTTCCCTTTTTTGCAAGAGATGGAGGTTTTATACGGCGCTGGTTTGATACAGAATTGGATGAGTATATTAATTTCTTAGAAAATGGCGAATCCGTAATCAAGGAACTTCAGATGAAGTATGTTAAAGAAACGGGTATACCAACACTAAAGATAAAAAATAACTCACTGATAGGGTACTTTATAGAGGTATCACCCAATTTTGCCTCCAAGGTTCCGTATAATTTTGTGCACAGGCAATCATTAGCAACCAGCATGAGATATAGCTCGTCCGAATTAAATGAAATCGCAAACAAAATTTATTCCGCAGAATCAAATATTAAAAGGCGAGAGTTGTTGATTTTTGAAGACCTGATTAAGCTAGTAGTTAAAGAAGAAGAAAGCATCAGGAAATTGTCGGAAAATATTTCCTTTATAGATTTGTGTTCTGCTTTTGCTGAATTAGCAATCGAGAAACACTACGTTAGGCCAGAACTTACTTATGACAAGGTTCTGGAAATAAAAAACGGGAGACACCCTGTTGTAGAAAATAACTTAAATGGCTCTGGCATCAACTTTATCGCAAACGATTGCGATTTTTCTCAATTGTCATTTGTGTCAATTCTTACTGGCCCGAACATGGGCGGAAAAAGCACATATTTACGACAGAATGCAATAATCATTGTTATGGCTCAAATAGGCTCATTTGTCCCCGCTGATTATGCAAAGATTGGTGTTGTCGATAGGATATTTAGTCGAGTTGGTGCATCCGATGATATATCCTCGGGTCGGTCAACTTTTATGGTAGAAATGATAGAAACGGCGACAATTTTGCAACATGCCACTGAAAAATCTTTTGTGATTCTTGATGAAATAGGACGTGGAACATCCACTTATGATGGATTAGCAATAGCTTGGGCTGTTGTTGAAGATATCATAAATAGGATAAAGAGCAGGACGATTTTTGCAACTCACTATCACGAGCTGAACGGACTAAAGACTACACAGCCGGAGGTGAAGTTTTTATCAGTTACCGTTAAAGAGTGGAACAATCAAATCGTATTCTTACATAAAATAAAAGAAGGTTTTTCTGATAAATCCTATGGAATAAATGTCGCATTGTTAGCTGGTTTTCCAAGAAATGTTGTAAATAGAGCAGAAGAAATATTGAAAAGTTTTGTATAATGTGCTACACTCTTAATAGTGACGGGGATAAAAAAAGTTGCGCTAGGATGATACAGGGGAATCTTGCTTTAAAGGATGAATGTCATACTGGATGGGGTTTTTCTGCTAAACGGCATGCTAATCCAAAACCATATCAATATTTAAACCGAAGTTTTTTATCAACATACGAAAAAGGCATTGCTGCCGAACGGATCGCTTCAAAAGTTCTACAAAATGCTGGATACGAAATTTTAGGACAACGGATAAGAACTGGATATGGAGAAATAGATCTTTTGGCCAAAAAGGACAACGATGTTGTTGCAATTGAAGTGAAGCAACGCAAGACACTATCTGAAGCAAAAGGCTGTATATCTTTCAGACAACAAAAAAGAATTGTAGATGCGCTTTTATTTATTGCGAGTCAACGGAATAAACCATTTGAAAACTATCGCATTGATGTAGTATGCTTGGACACAGTTGGTAGATTTGCACATATAGAAAATGCGTTTTCAATTGAAGCTTTTGTTGCTTGTTAGCTTGATGATTACATCGGGATGCGTTCCTGTTATCATAGGGGGAGGTATGGTCGCTGGCGGTTATACCGCTGTGCGTGAAAAAAGACTTGGAGATACATTAAACGATTCTAAAATTGATATCGAGATAAAGAATAGACTATACAAAGTTGATCATAAGCTTCAAAGTGATGTTTCTGCCGTTACTGATCATGGTTGTGTTTTGTTAACTGGAGTAGTCTCAAATCCTGAATGGGTTGGTTTGGCAGAGCGAGAGGTCTGGGCAGTGCAAGGAGTATCGGAAGTCAACAATCACATTATGGTTGGCAATTTTTCTGCGACTCAACTTGTAAAAGACGATTATCTAACAACAGCTTGCAAAACTGCATTGCTTTGTGAAAAGGATGTGCGTTCTGTGAATTTTAAGATAAAGACATGTGATTCCGTCGTATATGTACTTGGCATTGCTCGCACAGAAGAGGAATCGCGAACGGTACGAAATGTTATACAGAAGGTAAAAGGTGTTAAAAAAGTCGTTTCATACATAAAATTAATTTAGTAATGTCAATACCGCAACATATAGCATTTATAATGGACGGAAATTCAACTTGGGCAAAAAAAAATAATAAGCCCATTATGGATGGTTATCTAGTTGGCATGCGAACTATGGCTCAGACCATTCTGGATGCCAAGGAGCTAGGCATAAAGTATGTGACATTTTATGCTTTTTCTATAGAAAATTGGGGGCGTCCCAAAAAATGGGTATCAGATTTTATGGCTTTAGCATTGCGTTTCTTCAGGAATGACAAATCCCTGCAAGAAGTCCTGCGAGCCGGAGCAAAACTTAAAGTTATCGGAGATATCGCAAGATTATCTCCGGAATTTCAAAATATCTTGAATGAATATGTTGAAAAAACAAAAGACCACACTGGCATCAATGTTCAGATCGCCATAAGCTATGGCTCCAGAGATGAAATCGTTCGCGCAGTAAAGAAGATGCTAAAACAAGGCATAGATTTTACAGTGGAGAATATTTCAGACCATCTTGATACAGCCGGAGTTCCTGATCCAGATTTAGTTATTAGAACTAGTTCCAAACAGAGGTTGAGCAATTTTTTATTATGGCAATGTTCATATAGTGAATTATATTTTTCAAATCTTCTTTGGGGGGATTTTAATAAGGCCGAATTGCAAAAAGCTATAGACGAATATTCCAAGAGAGAAAGGACTTATGGTAAATAATTTTATTTTACGGATGGTCAGCGCTATTATCCTAGCTCCTCTCGTAATTTATGTTCTATATTTAGGGGGCGTATATTTTCAGATATTATCTTTGATTTGTCTTTTTTTAATGTTGCGCGAGTGGTTTTCTATGAATGGTCAAGACAAAAAAACATTATTCATTAGTTTTGCGGCATGTTTAGGGGCATTTGCATTTTCAAAATTTATCAAAATTAACATTTCTATATATGATATACGCTATGTTATGTATGCGCTTGGTATAACGCTAATTTGCAATCTTATGTCGTTGAATAATCATGGAAAAATGATAAAAATTTTCACTGGAGCTATGCTCGCACTCATGGGCTATATGATAATTCACCTGAATGTCGCTCCTAAAGGAGCGCCAGTTAAAGAACTGATTATGTTCACCGGAAGTATGATCACGTCAGTAATTATGGCTTTTTGGTTAAACAAAAAAACGAAGAAAACTAAATTTTTTACTACTGGAATTATATACATATTGATTCCAATGCTATATGTAACATTTAATGCTTTTGAATGGACGGAAAATTGTTTCAAAATGGCGATCTGGATTTTAACAGTCGTCTGGAGTTGCGATATTTTCGCCTATCTTGGTGGTAGATTGATTGGAGGTGCTAAATTAGCTCCACAAATCAGTCCTAATAAAACCTGGTCTGGGGCGATAGTCGGAGGAATATCGACAATGACATTGTCTTATTTTGTAATAAGTAAATTTGTGCAGATTGATAAAATGTACATCTTGAGCATAACTGCAATAATGATAATAGCTGCAATTTTGGGTGATTTGTTAGAATCGAAAGCGAAGAGAATATTGAATGTCAAAGATTCTGGAAATATAATCCCAGGGCATGGAGGAATACTGGATCGACTAGATAGTTTACTTATGGTTTTATATGTATTCGTCATTGCCGAAATGTTCTGTTATTTAAAAGTTGACTTAAAGATGCTATTAACTTCAGCTAAGTGGGTTTAATGAAAACAATTGCTATTTGGGGCTCAACAGGAGTAATTGGAACAAAAGCTTTCAAAATTGCCATGGATTCTGGATACAAGATATCAGCACTAATAGGAAACAAAAACCATAGATTGCTGATAGAACAAGCAAAACTGGCAAGACCTGAATATGTTGGGGTTGCCGATAAAAACGCATATGAAATAGTGAAAGATATATTGCTAGCAGATGAAATAGAAGTTGTAACTGCCAATGAATTTGAAAATTTAGCGCAACTTGATGTCACTTGCAGTGTAATGGCTATTGCTGGTCATGCCAGTCTGCACCCTACCTTTTCTTGTATAGGGCATGCACAAAGGCTTGCAATAGCCTCGAAAGAGGCCATAATTTCTGGTGGTAAATTGTTGCAAAATTTAGCGAAGAAACAGAATACTGAGCTCATACCGATCGATTCTGAGCACAATTCAATTTTGCAATGTTTGCTCGGAGAAAATAAAACAAGCATAAAAGAACTGATTTTGACTGCTTCTGGTGGAGCATTTGCTGACTTAGATGAACTGGAACTTCAAAATGTAACCTGGAAAGACGCTTTAAAACACCCTAATTGGAATATGGGAATAAAAAATACAATTGATAGCGCAACATTGTTTAACAAGGCTTTAGAGCTTATAGAAGCATCTTATTTGTTTGATTGCGATATCGCGAAGATAAAAGCTGTTATTCATCCTAATTCAATAATTCACGCAATAGTAAAATTCATTGATAATTCATACAAATCCCTGATGTCTTTTCCAGATATGAAATTACCAATTTCTTATGCACTAAATTATCCAAACCGTAATGAATGCGATCTGCCAGAATTGAATTTTGAACAAATAGGAAATCTGAATTTTAAAAAGCCAAAAGAGTGGCAAAAGAGAAATATCGATTTAGCCTATCAAGCAATGAAAGAAAAGAAGGTTATAGCCTTTAATATTGCAAATGAACTTGCAGTCTTGCAATTTATAAAAGGAAAATTGCAATTTAATGAAATATATAAATATATCGTCAATATATTAGCGCATTCGCAAAAAGAAAATGTGAATTCATTTGAAGATATCCAAACTATAGTTCAATCTATAAAAAGAGAAGAAGAATAGATACCTTACCAGCTAGAAACCGATGTTTCTATGCATCGCTTGAAAAACGGATTAAAATAGTAAACTCTCAGAATTCAGATATTTTGAATGTCTCATTTCTATGTTGCACTTCTTTTATGCTTATTTGTCTAAAGGCTATTCACTAACTCACCTAGTAGCTTCAGTCTTTTATATATTGCCCGATTTTCGATACTGCTAGCTGTTCTGCCTCCAGGTTTGGTAATGTGGTATTTTTATAAATTTTGCAGAAACAACAGTTATAAATCCGACATACTTTGTTTATCAGAGGGACCGAAATCTGTTACTGTATTAACTCTATTTCCCGTATCTATTTGATAATTTACATCACCTTTATTATGTGAATTTTTTCTGTATGTCATTCGCAATAAATTGTTTGCATAAAGAAAAGAATTTCAGCATCCCAGAGAATAGAAATAAAGAGTCTAAGGCACCCATTCCACTATCCCACAATATTTTAGGAATTGCGCGATTGCACCATCTATTCAGGTTTTGCCTCTATCCTTTAGTCGTTCTAAAATTTTTCGAGCCACTTCTATTTCTGCTTCTTTTCTAGAGTGCCCTAAAGCTTGTTCGGTAAAACTCAGTGCAGTTACGCTAATTGTATATATTGGATCATGAGCTGTTCCAGTTACACTCAGCACTTCATACCGTGGCATATCTCCAGAAAGTCGTTGGCATACCTCCTGGAGCGTAGTTTTAGGATCTTGTATCTCATCTTTGTAATTGGCAAACTTGTCCTTCCACAAGTTGTGTATGGCATCTTTTACGATTTCATATCTTGAATCTATAAAAATTGCTCCTAAAATCGCTTCCATTGCATCAGCTAGTACTGTCTTATTTGATTTTAAGTGCTTTCCAGCTGTTTGTATTACCTTATCCACGCCAATGTTTTTTGCTATTTCATAGCAGGTTTCTGCACAAACAAATGCGGCTTGCATTTTTGCCATAGCCCCTTCTTTTCCAGGATAATTTTTATATATGTGTTCCGATATAACCAATCCAAGCACTCTGTCTCCTAGGAATTCTAACCTTTCAAATGGAATTGCATATCGTTTTATACTCGAATGATGCAAAGCCTCGCTTAACAAATTCTCATTGGAAAAGCTATATCCCAGTGCTCGTTCTATGTTCTTCATCTAATGTTTGTAAAAAAGCGTTCAAATCTCATCGAAAATGGCCATTTTAACACCTCATACCACGAACATTTGGATGAGAAAAATATAAACATAGCCCTACCCATAATGTTATTCAATGGAACAAAACCTACTTTCTCCATCACTCGACTATCCTGAGAATTATCTCGATTATCTCCCATCATAAAATAATGTCCCTCTGGAACTACAAATGGCCCTACATTATCCAGCGAAGCTTTTCCGAAATCCACTCGTTTTATTATTATATGCTCATAGCCATTTGGTAGCTTCTCTGTATATTTTTTATGAACAACATATTCATTGTTCTCCATAATCGAAAATTCACCAACTTCCTTAGTTTCCAGAGCTTTATCGTTAACATAAACTATTCCCTGTTTTAGTTCAATTTTGTCCCCCGGAACACCAATTACACGTTTTATATAATTCAGATTATGATCTTTTTCATTCCTAAACACAACAACTTCTCCAGCTTTGGGAAGCTCTGTTCCCATTAACCGACTAGTAATCTTAGGTAATGGAAACGTAAATGTTCCTATTCTGAAAGAGTCGTTTGAATAGCCATAACAATATTTGTTCACAAACAAGAAATCCCCAACTAGCAGGGTTGGCACCATAGATCCAGATGGAATTTTAAATGGCTGAATTAAAAAACAACTTACTACAACAAACATCCCCAAAACAACAGCCCACTCTTTCAAGTTCTGCTTAGCAACCTTTTTTAACTGCTCTTTTTGCATACTTTATAGCTTTCTATGTGTCCAAAACCGAATTAATTTTATAACAATTTGGCGAAATTTTAAATACCGATAAGTAAAATTCCAACTAAATTTACAATGCTTTATGCAAAGCGTCGTCAGCCTGTCAAGGTCAGCGACCAGCGGTCATTGACCGGAGGTCATTGACCGTTGGGAGCTGAGCGTATGCGTACCTTGACAGGCTTAGGGGCGCGATGTGGTAAAATAAAAACATACCACATCGCGCCCCTAAATGTTCTGTTAGATTAGTAAGCGAAATGCTCTGGATAGTGCAATCGCAAGAGCATCAAATGAGTCAAATGTATAATGCTTTTTATCCCTTACGATGTCAATCTTTAAAATCTTGCTTACAAATATATATATTTGTTCTTTTGAAGCGTGACCTGAGCCTGTTATATTTTTCTTTATTTCATTAGGACGATATTGGTTTATCACAATCCCTTCCCTTGCAACTGCTAAAAATGCGGCGGTGCGTGCCATTATAAGCTTTTCACTGCTGGCAAAATTTTTATTTATAAACACTTCTTCCATCGCGACCGCGTATGGCTTATATTCATTCAGTAATTCAGATATCTTATCAAAAATGAAGCACAGTCGAACTTCCATGGTGTCCGTAGCATTGGTGCGTATTGCTCCGCAATCGACATATCCAACCTCTGAATTATTTCTATAAACTATGCCCCAACCAGTTTTAACTAGTCCCGGGTCAATGCCAAGTATGATCTGTTTATTCGACATTTTTGCGCAATTTCTTTTTTAAGAATTTGTATAATCCTAGTGCCATAAGTGTCAAAACGAATGTATCACGAAGTATGCCTTCCCAGATATCTCCGACAAGGCATATCGTTCGTACGCTAGAAACAAAGTATTTCGCCGGGAATATATACGAGAACGCCTGTAACCAAATCGGCATACTCTTTATTTCAAAAACAAAGCCCGAAAGCATCATTGTTGGCAAGAATGTCACCATAACCGCCATCATCCCTGCTACGAATTGGTTTTTTGCCAAAGTAGAGACGATAAGCCCAATAATAAGTGAAACCAGTATGAATGCCGACGAAACTAGTCCCATAGAAAATATAGAGCCTTCAAACGGCATATTAAAGGCAATTTTGCCATATAAAAGCGAAAACACGAGAGAAACAATGCAAAGTCCGAAATATGGCACAACTTTCGACACGATGATTTCACTAACCGAAATCGGCGTCGCTATCATAGCTTCCATCGTGCCTCGCTCCCATTCTTTCGCCACGACAAGCGACGTCAAAAATGTTCCGACGATTGCGAGTATCATCGTGAGAGCACCTGCCATCAAAAAATGTATGGACTCTGTTGTTGGATTAAACCAAAGTCGATTTATAATATTGATTGTTCTATCTTTAAGTTCAGATTTCAGACTTAGCAAATACTTGTTAAACAATCCTTGAGCATATGCCTCAATATAAGTTGCAGTATTCGGGTCTGTCCCGTCACTAATGATTTGTATTTCCGCTTTTTGCCCGCGTTGCGCTTTTTCAGAAAAATTTTCCGGAATTATTATTGTCCCCATCGTTTTCCCAGATTCCATATTGCCCTTAGCTTCCTGAGTTGAGGTAACAACGTTGGTTGTGAAATATTCAGAGTGAGAATACAAATCAACCAGGTCTTTTGAAAGTTTCCCTGAATCTTGCTGAACTATATCTATGCGAATATGCTTTATATCAAACGAAAGCCCATATCCAAAAATGACAAGCAAGGTCAAAGGCATCATAAATGCAACCAAGATACTGCTTGCATCTCTCCTAATTTGCTTCAATTCTTTGAAAACCAATGCTTTGACAGTCTTTATATTCATATTTCACTCTTCAAATGTATTCGTAAACTGCTCATTTTGATCTGCAGTTTCAATTATTTTTATAAATGCTTGCTCCAATGTCGGATTTTCCTCATCTTTGCATATCTGCTTCAAATCATCAGGTGAACCCAGAGCGCGTATCTTCCCGCGGTAAACCAGCGCGATTTCGTCGCAATTTTCCGCTTCGTCCATGAAATGCGTCGTCACAACAACACTCATACCGCGAGATACCATCGCATTTATGTGCATCCAAAATTCCTTGCGCGTTATCGGGTCAACTCCCGACGTTGGCTCATCCAAAAACAAAACTGGAGGTTTGTGCATAATGGCACACGCCAACGCCAGCCTTTGCTTAAATCCCAATGAAAGAACGCCGGCATTAACGTTTTGAATTTGCTTGAAATGAAAAATTTCGATCATACTTTCCACGGCATATTGTCTTTCTTTTCCAGTTAACCTGTAAGCTCCCGAAAAGAAATCCAGGTTTTGTCGAACCGAAAGCATTGAATAAAGCGAAAATTTTTGCGCCATATATCCGATGTTCATTTTTGCATCGCTACCCATATCTGCTATATCTATTCCGGCAATTTTTGCAGTCCCGGAGTTTTGCCGCAAAAGCCCGCATAGCATCCTAAATGTAGTTGATTTTCCAGAACCGTTTGGGCCTAACAGCCCGAAGATACGTCCTGGTTTTACCGCAAATGAAACATTATCAACAGCGACAAAATCGCCAAATCGTTTGGTTAAATGTATTGCTTCGACAACGTTTGTATCACTATCCGAAAACTTAACATCATTAATGTATTGCAATACAGGAGATTCCTTTTCAGTCATTCCGCCTAAGATGTTCACGCAAGCATCCTCAAAAAGAGGCGTTACGCTCTTAGGCTTTTCTATATTTTTTAATTCGGAATGTATTTCCTGAATATTTCGACCATTTGTTAAAATTTTGACATTTTTCCCAGCAATCACTGTGTCTATAACACCGTCTATTTTTAGTAAATGTGATGCAAATTTTCGCTTATCCTCAGTCACATCAGTAAATACATAAACTCGTCCTTTGACCTTTCCTATAGCCTCCTTCGGGTTGCCCTGAAAAATCACCTTGCCTTCATTCAGCAAAATAACGTGGTCAAGATTTTCCGCCTCATCAAGATATGCAGTGCTCCAAAGGACTGTTGTATCCTCATCCAGCATCGAATTTACCATATTAATCAAGTCACGCCTGGATATAGGATCAACGCCAACTGAAGGCTCATCTAGTATCAAGATTTTGGGCTTTTTCAAAAGCGCACACGCCAAGCCCAACTTTTGCTTCATACCTCCAGACAAATTCCCAGCTAACCGATTGGTGAAATTCGATAGTTTCGTCATTTGCAAAACACTCTCGAATGCCCGGCATTTCTCGTCACCTTCAAGTCGTTGCAGTTGGGCATATAACTCTAGGTTTTCCGTAACGGTTAAATCTTCGTATAGACCAAATTTCTGAGGCATATACGAAGTCATTTTCTGCAATTCATGAATAGAGGCAAAGTTACTTCGCTGTTGCTCGTATATATCAAGCGTTCGACCATCGATTGTTATCGTGCCCGAATCTGGAGTTAATATACCAGCTAATATTCTCAGCAACGTTGTTTTTCCCGCCCCGTCTGGACCTATAAATCCAGTAATTTTATTGCTTTCAATTATGCACGATATGTTATCAAGCGCGGTTAGCGCGCCCTTATTAAAAGTTTTTTTTAGATTTGTTATCTCTATCATCGCCGTTATTTATCATAACTAACCGTCACTGGCATACCTTGCTTTAATTCAGGTGCAGGCTCATCCAGAATAACCCGTATACGATACATCAAACTTGTACGTAACTCTGAAGTTTCAATGTTCTTTGGCGTAAATTCCGCTTCAGATGAAATAAATCCAATGTGCCCTTTAAACTTTTTTTTCGGCATGGTTTCGATGTTTACGTATACGGCATCACCTCGTTTAATTCGAGATAAAACTGCTTCACTTGCAAAAGTTTTTATGCGAGTTTGCGTATTCGGCATAATTGAAAACACGACTGTTCCAGATGCAATCATTTCACCAGGTTCAATATTGCGCGTCAAGACAACCCCATCAACCGGCGAGAACAAATCTGCATCTTTATAGTCAATGTTCATATAATCGTATGCTGCCTGCGCTGCCTCAACCTTAGATTTCGCGACTTCATATGCTGTTTTGGAAGAGTCATACACCTTTTCAGATACGCTTTTCTTTTTCAACAATCCAATGTTACGCTTATAATCTTTCTCTGCATTTTGAAAATTGATCGTTTCTGCTTTTAATTGCGCTTTGGCATAATCCAGTTTCGCTTTAAAAACATCCTTATCGAGTGAGGCAAGCAACTCGCCTTTTTTGACATGCGCACCTTCATCTATTTTTATGGTATCAATTCGACCAGCAACTCGAAACGCCAGATTTACATCGTGAATTTCAACATTTCCGTTTAAAATTATGGCGTCTTTTCCACTATATAAAAATTTATAAGCACCACATCCAACTATCACCACAATAACCACAATTGTTATAAGTTTCTTTATATCCAACATATATTTGTCCTTGTTCTTCCTCTTTGACCATTCTAGCACATTCCGATACCGTCTGAATATGCAATTATGTCAGATTAAAGAGCTTGCTTTGAGCCCAAAGTTAAGTCTATTACCTTTTGTAACAAATCCCCTGGATTTAATCCCGCAAACCTTGCAATATCAGGCACTAGCGATGTTGATGTCATACCGGGCTGAGTATTGATTTCAAGAAAATAAACCTTGTCACCATCATATCTATAATCTATTCTGACAAGTCCAGAGCATTCGCAAGCGTTAAATGCAATCTTTGACATTTCATACATCTCGTTCATTGCTTTTTCATCCAATGCAAAATTGGAAATATGAGACGAAGCACCAATCTCATACTTAGCTTGGTAATCATACGTTTGATTTTGAAATGTTATTTCGAGTGCTCCAAAAACTTCTCCATCAAGGACACATACGGTGAATTCACGCCCTTTTATATATTTTTCAACAATGATTTTATCGCCAAAAATCCAGTTTGTCTTCAGCAATCTTTGCCAGTCTTCTTCGCACAAAATGATAAATAATCCAACGCTGGAACCATTTTGTGCTGGCTTCACAATAAATGGATAATCGATATATTTTTTCACTTCTGGCAACAGAGTAGCTATTGTTTCAAATCCCTCAACAACTCTTACCCCGCTATCTTGGACAATTCTTTTACAAACTGCCTTGTCAAAACATATAGCTGAACTTCGAACATTGCAACCACTATACGGAACACCAAACACATCCAGAATTCCTTGAATTATGCCGTCCTCTCCTCCGAAGCCATGAAGCATATTAAAAATAAAATCTGGATGTGCCTCATAAAGGCTAGCAACCAGGCGCCTGAGGTCTTTCCTGACATCTATTTCTGAAACATTATAGCCCATATTCCTAAGAATATTTGCGACACTCCGCCCAGATAAAATCGAAATTTCTCTTTCGGATGACCACCCCCCCAGCAAAACGGATATATTTCTTATATTTTTGTTCATGAAACTACGAAAAAGAACCGCCATTCAATTTAATGATATACAAGCAAGGCAACAAGTTAAAGAGAAAAGCAACATGATAGCTCCTACATTATACCAGCTATTTCCTTAGTAGACATGCGACCATAGGATTGTCTCATACATGTATCAGAGTTACGCCGGATAACAATCCGTTTCACACCTAATTATAGACGTATACCCGCAATTCTTGCACTTATACCTCTGATATCATTTCATATGCCCATTTTTATGCGCAGCTGTGCACCCGCACTTTAAACATTTCAGTTCCATAATTTTCCTGAAAAACAAGACTGAGCTTAATTCAGCCATATTGTATTACCAAAATTTGTTTATTTGCATAGAGATAGCAAAATTTTTTCATAAATTAACATAAATTTAACAAATTCCTAATAAGTTGAACAATAGGGAGTATGAGTATAAAGAGACGCTTGGGAAGGATTCCATGTTACATAGATATAAATTGCTAATCATAGCTTTATTTGGAGTTTCATCAGTATATCAAGTCAATGCTGCAGATGATATTGATGAGGAAGAACCACAAGATATTTTGACAGAGGAGTCAGAAGAATTTCTTGAACATCAGTTGTTCGATTTTCATGATATTGTAACTTTAGGACAAGGTACGCGGGTGATTTTTGGCACAGGATTATTTCGGAGTACATCCGGGCTTGTTAACTATACAGATAATGTAAAATTGCGCGCCAATTCAACATTGACTCTACGTGCTGGCGATGGCATAAATACAGGGGTACTCCATAATTATGGAAGAGTTGAGCTGTATAAGAATTCCAAAATAACTGGTGGAGGAACGATTGTCGAACACGGACAATTTAGAGACGATAATGAACACAACATCAGAGCATCGCTAAACAAAGCTGAGCATGATAATGGATACATAATAGATGAATATGATACTCAAATCGACCTTACAACATCTGAAGAAATTCAGAATGCCACTTATTACGATTTGGTGAATAATGATGACGCCCCCATACGAAAATTTAAGATTTGTTATTATACAGGGGGAGGTGTATTTACCACTTCAAAAGAGCTGGAGGATCCAAGTATTCAGGAAACTGATTTTGTCAAAATTACAGATTCAATGAGGGGGATAGGCAACCAGGGCAAAATAGATTCAAGCATCATATTTAAAACCGATCCTTCTGATTTCGATCAAATAGCTGATTCCATTGATACAGCTTATGATTTAGGAAAAATGGCAAACGATTATGGTTCTTTTAAATCTATTTACATGTCAGATCAAACAGATGATGTCAAATCATCATTCTTTTCAATACCTGGATTTGACACTGAAGTATCGGAAGGGGCTACATATTTCAAATTTGGACAAAATTTAGACAAAGATGTTTGGATTCCAAAGGTTGATGATAATGTTGTGCTTGGAAAAACAATGCCAGACACAGAAAAAGCCAACAAATATGAGCAGGATATTATGGACACAATAAACACAAGTGATGAGGACAAGTCCAATCTGTTTGCTTATAAAGATTGGGCACCAAATGATCCGGTAACAACTTATCATGGAGATAACTCTTGGTTTAATGGCGTTTATAAACTGAAACGTGGAGCAATTATCGTAAAAAATACCGCAGGAATGTTTGGTGGACGAGTTGAGCTCGGAGATGCAGATGGATATGAGAGCACTACAGGAGCCGGAACTGGAACTTTAGCATTACATAGCGATTTAGCTGATGATAATGAAGAAGCTAAAGATTTTATAAAAAGCGTGAGACCTACTGAATTTGAATGGGAAGGTGGCTCTAAGGATGAGTACAACAAGCCTGATATCTATATGAATGGTAACTCAACGCTGTTCTTCAATTTGCAACCAGATCAAGAGGGAAATCAGATATTTTCGTTCTATGGTAACATCACTGGCACTGAGCGAGATAGGCTGATCTTTGAACAAGGAGAAGTCAGGATTAAAGGAGATTGCTCCGGATTTAAGGGCAGTATTGCAGTTACTCCTGGAGCTAAGTTCGAAGTGAGAAGTAGCGACGAGGAAAGCAGTAGTACATATCAAGGAAAGTTTCCGAATGCGAATATCTACCAAGTTTATGGTGCCGACGCCGGGGAAAATGCTGGAAAGTTTGTGACAAATCCGACAACAGCGACTTCAGTTGATACTGCGACTATGGAGAATGTCACTATAAATAACGGTATCATGGAGCTGAACAATGCTGGCAGTGAAAATGGTGGCAAAATTACACTAAAAAGCGCCAATATTGAAAGTACAGCTATGACGACATTGAATGACGAATCAGAAATCAAAGATACAGTGATAAGAGGTGTGCTCGTTGCCAAAGGCGATATGACCGTTGAGAATACAACTCTAGAAGGAGGTGTGCTCGTTCTAGACAATGCAACTTTGACAACAGATAACATGACGGCAGGATCTACGATTGCAACTTGGGGGAATGATCATTGGACTGATATGGTGCGTATTGGTGGCGCAAATGCCGCTAATACTTTTCGAATTGACCAGAATCACTCTTTGAAGCTGTTTTCAGACTATAACGTCACCACTGGCGCATCTGATTATATAAATGTGATCAATCCGGTTGCTAATATTCAAACTAATGGTGGTATTGCCGTTGCTGGTATGAACTTTAATGACATGCCAACTGATGATACTTATACCTTCAAGATATACGACGGGGCTGGGCAAACAGATAATATGCCGGTTAACATCGGGGGATCATACAATGGTGGCGACACAATATTTGATGTATATGTCAATGGTACTTTCAATGTGCTTAATGGTGGTGTCAACCTTCCTAATATAGCAGGAGGTGTGGGACGTGCAGATGACGTTCAATTCAACTACAATCCAAATGGATCGGAAAAAGTTACGACATACTTAGATAACGGCGTGCGCATTCTGGAATTCAACAATGGCAACATATATAAAGTCGAAGGACAGTCAGCTGGGCGTTATGGAAATGTTGTGATGACAAAGCATCTCACCGAGAGCGCAATTGTTGCTGATGTCGCTCAAAGCGGGGCAATTGGTTCAATTGCATTCAATATTGGGGATGTCATATCGGATACAGATGATATTCTGAATTCAATGACTTTCTCAAATAGCGATGTTAGCTCATTGACTTCGGGCTCAAATACTCGAGAAACATCAAGCGATACATCGGCAGGAACATCAAAGACAAGTCAAGAAACACAATCCACAAAGCAATCTAAAAGTAATGCACTACAGCTTGCAGAGAAAAAGACCAAAAAATACAGAATTTGGAACAAAACCTTCGGGGAGCATAGCACTATCGATCTGCAAGGAAGTAGCAATATGAGCATGAATGAAGCTGGAACAATCATTGGATTTGATGATGAAGAGGCGAAATGCAGCATGTTTGGCTATGATGCTATGTGGAGACCTACGATTTTCATCGGGTTGCAACACAACAATCTAAGGTATAAGGGCGATAAATATGGCATCAATGGTTATTTTGGTGGAGCCAAAGCATCATTGTATGGCAAAAATCAGGTTCTTGAAGTGTTTGGCATATATGAACAATTCAATAGTAGCGCTACGTTGCCTGTGAATTACTCAAACTCGTATAAAAAGATAAAAGTCAAAAGCCATGTATTTAATCTTGGAGCGAAATATGCCATAGACTTTAAATTAAAACCAAACCTGTATATTCGTCCCAATGTATCTGTAGGATACGCGTTTATGTGCTCTCCTGCATTTAATGGATATAACGGAGCTCGTCATAAATTGCGTAATCGCCATATGCTTTCTGTGGCACCTGGTGTTAGCATTGTTCGAAAACAGGCAGATTGGCTCATTCGTGGATTTGTCGCATATCATCGCAAATTCGGCACGAAAGGACAAATGAAAGCAACAGGAGTGTCTATGAAGACAGATTTCACAAAGAAGAGATTCATAGAATACGGCGCGGAAGTTATAAAAGAGAATATAATTAACAACACAAACGTAAGCTTCAAACTATCAAGGAAGACCTTCGGTATCCGTGGATTTAAGGCAAATATCTCAATAGGAATCAAGTTCTAATAACACAAAAAGTGAATGGGGCGTATTCCCCATTCACAAACTAGCTTATCAAGTAATCTACCATTTCATGAAAATTTTGGGGCGTTAATTTTGCTGGTTTTGCTGTTGAAATTTTACGCAAAACCTCAATAATAGAGCATTCTTGTTCGTGCAATTTTATCGCATTATACAAACCATATATATGGTCGTTAAAATCTTCATATTGAAGTTCTTCTGGATGATCTGCATTTTTTTCGATTAGTTCGTGTTCGTATAATAGCAATTTCTCTAGCGATTGCATCGATTTCTGCATGTCTGTTAAATTTGGCTTCTTTTTCAGAAGGTCTGCCAAGCAATTTGAAACTAAGGTTCTGTATATTTCCCAAAGTCTCAATGTTTTACTATAGTCAACCATCGTTTCAATATACAAAGAAAAAAGCTCACGGTTTGAATTCTCAGTCATTGTCTTAGTCTTTAACATCCAAGCATTTTCTATCATGTGAGCAATTTCATGTATTAGAAAGAATTCAGCATCTGCGGTCGATATGTATGATACTTTTACGCTGTAATTGTCAGTGAATGTTTTAGGATTCATAAATCTTGACTGGATTTTTGCGAGCCATGTTTCATATTCGATCTGGTCTTGCAAATCATTGAACTTATATTTTTTATTTTCTGCACGATTACCATTCATGAATAAAAGCTCCGTCGCTTCATTTACTTCATAGTCTATAGCTTCCAATATTCTAGAGTTGAGTTCTGCGCTATCGTCTGATGTTATCACTTCCATCCATCTGCCTTTACTATCAACTTCTTTGAAATCTGGCTGAGATACACAAATCTTTGATAGCTTTTTTGTGAACTCCACATGCTCAAGTTCCCACTGTTCGTTAACGTGTTTTAAGCCTATATATTTAGCCTCGTATGTGTCGTCATATTCCGGAAATTTTTCTCTAGCTACTTTTTCAAAGTAACGCGCCTTTTCTTCTTTATCCGTACTTGCAGAAAATTCATCATTGGGGTCTAAGTATACATCCCCTCTAAGTCCCTTTCCCATTATTCTCAAATACGGCGGAACATCCTCAATCCCATGTGAGATGGCAGATATACACGATCCTCCCGCAACTACTTTTTCTGCATGTTTAAATTCTGTTTTATCAATTGCTTTTTCAGCAACATCTATCAGATAGGCTCCAATATCGCCACTATCTTGTAGTAACTTTTTATAAAACTCTTTAACTCTGTTCTTTATCGAAGATAAATCTATTTCTGTTTCCGATTGCCTACTACTGGCGAATTCTTTAATCTTTTCTCTTACCTGTTCTAATGGCGGTAGTTTGCAAAGCATTTGGCGCGTATCGTTGTGAATCCAGTTATATCTATTGCTGTTTTCCTGAAAGAACTTTACCGGCTCTTTGGCAAATGATGTGAGTGCACTATTCATCGCACAACAATTAGCCACACAACACAAAACAACTAATAATTTCAATATACCTCCGATTTTCATTATACCCTGCAAAGTTTAAAAAGTACCAATAGGCACATTGTACAATTCGCAAATCTTTTCGTCAATAACATTAAATTTATAGTGAACAAGCAAGAAAACGGACTAACAAGCGATGCAACATGAAAACAGGGGAGGTATTTGGCCACAATCTTCTGTCCAAAGTTTTCCCAGCAAAGAAAAAAAAGAGAAGGAGGTTTTATCCAACTTCTCTTCTTCGAAAGACTACCCAAAAATAGCGCCACTCTTTTACATGAAGTTCATTAGCCACATGATTACAACAGCGCAGAAGCTGATGGTTGTAATCAGAGGTCTATATACATGCTTTACCACACGACCAAGCATTGTATTTTAGGTGTTTCCCGACCCAGCATCCTTTTTTGAATCTATATCACTGTGACTGTATACCCCCCAGTGTGCCATCCTGTTTGTCAATCTTCTTTTCAGCTACATTCGCATTTGTCATCGCGTCAGGCTTTACACCATTAATGCTCATATCCGATGTTTTGATGGCTACTATGGGATTTTAGCCACCATATTCATCTCACTAATAAACATCGTCTTGCTATCTTGTAGCAATTTTTTATAAAACTCCTTAACTCTGTTTTGAACCAAAGATAAATCTATTTCAGTTTGGTTTAAGTTCCTCTTCGTACGAAAAATTCTTATCGGAATAGACAACTTTGAGATTATTTTATCGATTAATTTCCTTAAAACTTAGATTTTGCCTGGATCTAATTCAAACGCGGTAATGCGCATTTTTCCTATCTACCGCTGTCTAAACTCGTGTTCTTTGTTCTTTTTTTATATACGTATACAATTCATCCATCTCAGAATTATCGACTTTTCCCAGTTTTCTTAGACATAACCTTTGATCCCAAGCATGATAACCTGACGTCAATAATTTTTATTGAAGATTGTACTCTGTATAAGTTCATAACATATGAGCCACAAGAGGGAAATCTTTTGCACAAAACTGAAACTTGTGTTATGCTGTTAGCAGATGGAGCGGTGGAGTGCTAAGCAAGCATTCGATAGCTTCGGAGAAAATTTTTTATAAAAAGGAGATTGTATTATGTCAAAAGTTATAGGAATAGATTTAGGAACGACTAATTCATGTGTAGCCATTATGGATGGGCAAAGTGGCAAGGTTATCGAGAACCTCGAGGGTGCGCGAACGACGCCATCTATGGTGGCTTTCTTGGAAAACGGAGAGCGGCTGGTTGGTCAGCCAGCAAAGAGACAAGCGGTCACGAACCATGAGAACACTGTTTTTGCAGTGAAAAGGTTGATTGGTCGCAAGTTTGATGACCCGCTGACGCAGAAAGACAAAGATCTTGTACCATATAGCATCGTGCGTTCGGATAGCGGTGATGCTTGGGTGCGTTCGCGTGGCAAGGACTACAGCCCGAGCCAAGTTAGTGCATTTATTTTGATGAAGATGAAGGAGATAGCTGAGGCGCATCTTGGGGAAAAGGTGACGCAAGCGGTGATTACCGTGCCGGCATATTTCAATGACTCGCAACGTCAGGCGACAAAGGATGCCGGACGCATTGCTGGACTTGAGGTTTTGCGCATAATTAATGAGCCAACCGCTGCTGCTTTAGCTTATGGCATGGACAAAAAGAATAACGGTTCAATAGTTGTATACGACCTTGGAGGCGGTACATTTGATGTTTCGATTTTGGAAATTGGTGATGGCGTTTTCGAAGTTAAAGCGACGAATGGAGACACGTTTCTGGGTGGTGAGGATTTTGACGCGCGCATAATCAATTATGTTGCAGAGGAGTTTAAGAAAGAAAACGGCATAGATCTGACGAAGGACAACATGGCTTTGCAACGGCTGAAAGAGGCTGCGGAGAAAGCGAAAATTGAGCTATCGTCGTCAATGCAAACGGATATCAATTTGCCATTCATAACAGCGGATGCAACTGGGCCAAAGCACCTCAGCGTAAAATTAACAAGGGCAAAGTTTGAGTCGCTGGTTGACGACTTAATAGAACGCACGATGGCGCCTTGTCGTACCGCACTCAAGGATGCTGGCTTATCTGCAAGCGATATCAAGGATGTCATACTGGTTGGTGGAATGACACGTATGCCGAAAGTTATCGAGAAAGTCAAGGAGTTTTTCGGAAAAGACCCAAACAGAGGAGTGAATCCAGACGAGGTCGTAGCGCTTGGAGCAGCAATACAAGGCGGCGTTCTGCAAGGTGATGTGAAAGATGTTTTGTTGTTGGATGTGACGCCATTGTCGTTGGGTATCGAGACTTTGGGTGGGATTTTCACGCGCTTAATCGATAAAAACACGACAATCCCGACGAAAAAGAGCCAGGTGTTCTCAACTGCAGAGGATAACCAAACCGCAGTAACCATTCGTGTTTTCCAGGGGGAACGTGAGATAGCGGCACAAAATAAGTTGCTTGGACAGTTTGATTTGGTCGGGCTGCCACCAGCGCGACGCGGAATGCCACAAATCGAGGTGACATTCGATATTGATGCGAATGGTATAGTAAATGTATCGGCAAAAGACAAAGCTACTGGTAAAGAACAACAGATACGCATACAAGCCTCTGGCGGGCTTTCTGAAGAAGAAATACAGAAGATGCTGAAGGATGCTGAGGCGAATGCAGCCGAAGATGCAAAACGCAAGGAACTTATCGAGGTCAAAAACCACGCAGAGACGTTGATAAATACGACCGAGAGGGGACTTGCGGATTATGGCGACAAGGTTTCAGCTGACGAAAAATCGAAGATAGAAGCGGACTTAAATGCACTAAAAGAAGCTATAAAAGGAGACAATAAAGACGATATACAAACGAAGTCGCAAGCATTGATGCAATCTTCGATAAAAATCGGCGAAATGATGTATAAGGACATGCAAGCAAACAATAACGGAAACGTAGATACCTCTAGCAAACCCGACGACGGCGTCGTTGACGGCGACTTCAAAGATTTGAATAAATAACATCACATGCGAAGAGGTGCCGATGCACCTCTCCGCGATGGAGCGCCATCCAAAAAACTTACTTTTTATACGCGAAATATGCGCAAAATTTGTTCTCCTGATAGAAAATGTTTGTTTGGAAATGAACGAAGGATGGGTCGTTATACTAAAGAGATTGAAAATCTATATACAAAACACGGGATATGCAAGACAATACCTACTTCATTAACTTCCATAGCGCAAGCATTAGGGTATGTCGTGAAGTATTTTCTTCTAACTGCAGAAAACAGGTATATATCGGGAGTTACCTTTTACAAGAAGAAAGAAATTTTAATAAATGCCCTATCAACTAGAAGCCGATAAGCGGATTAAAAGAGTAAACTCTCTTGAATGTATCCTTTTTATGATGTTCTTCTTTTATGCTTATTTGTCCAGATGCTGCAACTAAGTACCCTCGAGCCCATGGACACTATTCCAGGAACTCATCTTGTAATTTCAGGCTTTTATATATTGCCAGATTTTTGATCTTACCAGGTGTATTTGAATGCCAGGTCAATGTATTTATCCAGGGGTTTTGTTGAGGTATTTTTATAAATTTTCAAAAACAACGCTCACAAATCCAACATGAGTTATTTATCAAAGGAGCTGAAATCAACGTATGATCTGGGCTCACATTTCCACTGATTATATCGACGTAATTGGCGGGGCAAATTCTCGTATCATTACAGCACAAAACTCTGTA
>CADBWU010000008.1:0-819 GCA_902798535.1 uncultured Pseudomonadota bacterium | reverse complement strand
ATCCCACGTTTTGGAAATAAAACAACCTACCTGCTTCTAGCTGGTAGGTTATTTATTGCAGTCATCGTCATTCTATTCATTTCTTTTTTGGATGCCACTCATTCCATAACTTTTCAGTAGGCGGGGCAACTAACCCTTCTAGCCTCTCCATTATCCATCTGAATTCAGAGGATTCTTCTAACTCAGAGAGGGCTAATAAGCTAGTTCTATCGGTCTCCACCCAATATATCGTACCATCATCTTCTTCCCAAGACTCCTTACCTATCTCCAAGCCAAAAACGTACAGATTATGATCGTGATATTCTAATTCTAGGTCGTAGCTCAGTCTTTTGGTTAAAGCATTGTCCTTGTCTACACGAAAGAACGAGGCCGATAGAGCTCCTCCGATCTCAGAAAAGTCCCCATCTAAATAAGGAGCTAGATCTGAACACGAATGAAAGTCAGAAGCACAATAATTCAGTTCCGTGCACCTAAAATCAGGCAACCATTTATTTAACTTCAGAGCATCCACATACTTTTGAATATCCTGGGCAGCTTTACCCAGCTCTGTGTCATACCTACTTTCATAATATTTCTTTATCTCTTTCAATTTATCTTGCAATACATCTTGCACACTACTTATCTTTTTGTTATACGCATCCCACCCAGTGGCACCATAGTAATACCTATTTTTTTCCTCATCAATCGAAAGGTACTCCTTAAAAGCTGTTCCATTAATCACTTCATGGACATAGTTATACAAAATAACTGCATTCCAGTTTTCTGGTCCATACGTTTCTGGGTTAGTATCCTTAAAGGTTATAATATCCTCAGGAGTTT